>JBKEHQ010000105.1:0-3048 GCA_046710875.1 Candidatus Thalassarchaeaceae archaeon | reverse complement strand
TTAGAGGATTACTTATTGTAGAATTCAAATTTGAATTTTCAAATATTAACTTATATGATTCATTTGGTGAGATGGTTAGTATAATTTTGTTATCGGCATTTCTCCAACCGGCTTTAAGATTCTGATCAGTTTCATTCAGAATTGGAACATCAATATCATTAGAATCTTTAATAGAAATTAATTGAGGAGTATTTTCAATAGAGATGCTGCCTGGAACTTGCCATGAATTATTAGCAGCTGATAATGTTACTGTTAGTTCATTATTTTCTTTACTTAAATTAATTGATTGACTTGATATCTTATGATTATACCATTCTCCCCATGTTGTATACCATATTTTTTCATTTGATTCTAACCATTCTACAACGTCTTTATCTTCTCTAACCTTGATATCATATATTCTGGCTATCCAGTATATACTTACAAGAGTATCCTTATTTGCAGAATTTAATAATGAAATATTTGCTATATTTTTCTCTAAACTCCCTCCATTCCTTTCCATTACAAAAAGTTCATTGGGAGTATTAGTGACTTGATCTCCAATGATTTTAAAGCCAGAATTAAGAAGATTAGTTTCGGCCAGATCATCTATTTTTCCAGGCGTTATCCCAAATGATATAGGATATTTTCCCCATCTTGAGGAATTGGATTGGGATGAAATATATTCTTTACAACTTTCAATTATCCATTGTTCATCATTAATATCAATATTTTCAAATCCATGACATCCAAATTCATCACCTAAGGCAAGTCTTTCAGGTCCAATTAAATTTTTAATCCATCCATCAGACTTCCATTCAGTAGCCATTACGGGTGAAACTGTTGGAATAGTGAATATAATAATTAAAATCACTCCTTTGATACCGAGTCTACCCATGGTTTCCGGAAATATATCTAGGATATGAAGTACTTGGAATCATTAGTAAAGGCTAAGTTGAAAGGGCAATACGGCAAATTATGGGAGGTTTGGAAGGTAACCTAATAAATTTGTCTAACTTGATAAAGATTAAAGGTACTGGAAATGAATTTAAAACTCCTAAATTATACAAATTTTTGGTAAGTTATATCAGAATAATTGGACGAAGTTTTACAAGAGTTAATTTTGAAGGATTAGAGAAAATACCAAAATTTGGACCTGTAATAATTGTTGGGAACCATACCTCCAATATCGATCCAATCATCAAAATAATGGGCATTATGAGACCGATTCATTATCTTGCCAAAGAAGGGCATTTTAAGAAGGAGCCAAATAGAACAATAATGCTGAGTACAGGACAAATTGAAACATTTAGGGATTCAGGTGGAACAGATGCTTTAGCACGTGCAATAGATGTATTAGATTCTGGATTATGTTTGGGTTTGTTTCCAGAAGGAACAAGATCTAGAAATAACAAAGCCCCGTTTCTACAAAAAGGTAAAACAGGAGTTGCCAGAATTGCGGCAAGCTTCCCTGACATTCCGATTATTCCTATGTGCATAAGGGGCGCGAGAGATATGATGGCCCCGGGGGACAATATAATTAGAATATGGAAAAAAATATCTGTTAAAATAGATGAGCCCATTACATTTAATCAATGGATCATACATGAAGATGGAGGTTCCATGAGCGAAAATAAAATTTTGGAAATGATAGACTTAAATGATGAAGATAGAAATGAACAAATGAGATTTTTGTATAGAAAATTTACTGATCAATTGATGGAAAATTTGAAACAATTGGGCGCGCCATAAATACAACTTTCCGTAGCGTTGAAGGACTACCAGTGCAGACGCTTACAATACATGGAACAGTACTTGACATTCCTTCGAACGATTTTAGAGGAAGGGGAAGAAAAATCAGATAGGACAGGAACGGGCACAATGTCAATATTTGGACATCAAATGAGATTTGATTTAAATGATTCATTTCCAGCGATAACTACTAAGAAAATACATTGGCCAAGTGTGATTCATGAATTATTATGGATCTTATCGGGAGATACTAATGTCTCATATCTTCAGGAAAATGGAGTTAAAATATGGAATGAGTGGGCTGATTCAGAAGGAAATTTAGGCCCAGTTTATGGGGAACAATGGAGAAAATGGAAATCTGATGATGGCGCACCAATAGATCAAATAAAAGATGCAATTGATATGATAAATAAAGATCCAGATAGTAGAAGGATTATCGTATCGGCATGGAATGTTGGAGAATTAAATAAAATGGCATTGATGCCGTGCCATGCATTCTTTCAATTTTATGTCAATGATGGCAAGCTTTCGTGTCAATTATATCAAAGAAGTGCAGATGCGTTCTTAGGAGTGCCATTCAATATATCTTCATACAGCTTGTTAACTTGTATGATTGCACAAATATGCAATTTACAGCCTGGAGAATTTATTTGGACTGGAGGTGATTGTCACTTATATCTTAATCACATTGAACAAGCTAAATTACAAATCAATAGATTGCCACTTCCTCAACCAAAGTTGAAATTAAATAAAGAAATAGTTAACATCGATGATTTTTCATTTGAAGACATCAAAATTGTCGATTATCATCATCATCCCCCTATATCTGCACCCATTTCAATATGAGGAATAAATATGATAATTTCAATGATTGTAGCAATGGACCTAACGAATGCGATCGGAGAAGGAAATACTATTCCTTGGAGGTTATCAACAGATATGATGAGATTCAAAAATTTAACACAGGGATCTGGAAATAATGCAGTAGTTATGGGAAGAAAAACTTGGGATAGTTTGCCAAATAAATCTAGGCCATTACCAGATAGATTAAACATAGTTATGTCTAGAAATTCTAATTGGAAAGATCTTGGGGCAGAAGTCGCTTTGTATCCTGGGAGGGCAATAGAAATAGCATATTCTGAAGCCTGCGATATATGTTGGATAATTGGTGGTTCGGAAATATATGATTTATTTATTAATCTCGTGGATGAGATTCATCTTACTAGAGTACAAACTGAACATAGTGGGAAAGTAGTATTTCCAAGATGGGATGCCGATAATTGGACTGAGCAAGTTATAGAAGAATGTGTGAAGGAT
>JBKEHQ010000104.1:0-3090 GCA_046710875.1 Candidatus Thalassarchaeaceae archaeon | reverse complement strand
ATTGCGAGATTCACCATCCATGTCTATGCCTGTTATTGTATTTGGAGGAACTATTTCTGGTCATTTGATAGATTCTAATGAGAATGTAGTAAATTCCTCAGTATCTTTGATCAAGGGCATCAATTCAATTGATCAAGAAATGCCAGTTGAAGATTGTTCAATAATAAAATTCGCTCCTTGTTTCATTTATCCCGACGATACAGGTAAAATTTCATTCGGACCAATAACGCCCGGCTCATATCTCGCAGAGATAGATTCTGATGGTGATGGCATTCCTGAAGTTTCTATGGCTTACGACTTCAATGTCGATACACCTTTCGATGCAATTTTCCCTTCTCCTCTGCCAGAAACATCTGATATACGATTTACTTTAATTGATGAAGGAATTATGATGGAAGATCTGAATATTTCTTTCTATTATGAAAATCAAATAAACAATATAGTAAACGCATTATATGATGCAGATTCTAAAGAATACAATGTCGAATTAACCCAGGGGACATGGATTTTAAGTCATAGTTTAGATGAGAATAAGCAAATCTGGAAAAGTATCGTTATTGGTTCTGAGGATTTAGAAATGGAAATTGAATTTGAAGTTAGTAAATTAGTAAGTGGTTTGGCTCACATATCTTCCACAGATTTAATTACTGATAATTCAATAATTACTCCATTACCTAACCATCCGGTCTCATTCTATTGGGGCGAAGAACTAACTACAATTGTATATACTAATTTAGATGGAGAATTTGAAGTAACTTTGCCAGTTAACTCAATAGTGGATGCATCATTACAATATTCACTTGATTTACCATATTCATCAAACTATAGATTTACAGTAAATGATGTACTAGATGACAATCAAACATTTAATTTAACAGCAGAAAAATCATTAATTGTAAACGGCAAATTAAGTCTTGACATAATAGGGAACTATTATACCAATTCTCTTGATGATTGGAGCACCGTACAGATAATTGCCACGCCATCTCCATTGGATGATTCCAAACCATCTTGGAGGGCTACTGTTGATGAAACTGGTAATTTCCAAATGTTCCTAAAAGAAGGAGATTGGATTTTCTCCAAACAAACCTCACTAAATAATCCAAGTAACATTTTGGAAGAGGTCCTAATTATTAATGAGTCTGTAAAAGATATAGATTTATTACTTTATTCAGATATTAGTCCAGTGATTATCGACTTATTCCTCGATCACAGTAGGGATGGAAACATTTCAAATGGTACTATGGTACAATATCCATTCGCTATTAAATCTTTAAATCCCTTGATTCCAACATATGAGGTAGCTATAGATGGTGATGAGTGGGTGTCGTATGGTAGAGCGGAAGTATATATGGCACCAGGGACATATTCGATAGTAATTGATAGGGCAAATCCATCTGATGGAGACCTATTTGATACTTTATACACCTCTGATGACTCATTTGATATTGGACTAATTGTAAATGAATTTTCAACTTCTATAGCATTTGAACCAGAATGGCTTACGAATTTAACGTTGACTAATCAAAGTGGGGGGATACTATCCAACCAATTAGTCAGATTCAAAGATATTGATTCAGGATGGTTATTATCATTCATGTCAAACTCTAATGGTTCTATTTCAACGTATATCCCAGAAGGGGAATGGCTGGTAACAATCGATTCATTAGAAACTAATACAGATGTATTCGAAAGTATCAGAAGATTAATTTCTGTTACAAATATCTCAGCAGGACAGAGTATTGATTTAATTACTAATGAAGTAGCAAAAACTACAATAATTCTTACTAATGGGGAAATTCCTTTATCAAATGTTCAATTAAAATTAATAAGTGAAACATTAGGTACTACTAATTCACCATATTCTGATGAACTTGGAATGATTGATTTAAAAATTGAACCAGGAATGTGGGATGTAGAATTAAATTATACTGATAATAATGGAGTTATGTGGATTATTGAGACTACTCCTTTATTGGAAGAAGGATTGTCAGCTGGTGAAAACTCTGGAATTTTGTTGAATGTAAGTAAATTTGTTCAACTCAAAGGAACAGTATTTTGGGATTTAAATAATAATAATTTACCAAACTTTGGAGAAGGCGTTTTAAATGCCTCAGTAAACCTAACTTCTGATTTACAATCTGAACTTGTAGTTACTGACGAATTAGGTGCTTGGTCTATTTATCTACCTCACGAGAGTATTTGGTCAATTTCAACCCATATTGATGGATTTAGTGATGCCGAATCAACAGTATCTTTGTCAAATGATTCTCATGTGAAAAATATTCAAATAACTGCAGGAGTAGTTGAAATTTCTGGTTTTATTTCATATATTGATGAAAATCAATTCCAAGAGATAGCAGATGAAATCACAATCGTTTTACTCCCAGCGTCTGGGATAATAAGGGACAGAGTAACTCCAAATAAAATACTAAATGATCAAATGATTTGGGATGGGGAATGGAGCGTTATGGTCGAACCGGGTGATTGGATTGCATGGATTACAGCTGAATCTACTAATAATGTACCTTATTTGGTTTCAATCGACTATATGGATGTAGGGATAAATGGTTTAGTTACAAATTCTGAAATGTCAATAGGCGGAAAACTTATTTTAGATACCCAATGGCTAGATTATGATGGTAATGATAAATCATTATTAGATTTGGTTTCTCATAATGTGATCATTAATTTAAGATCTTTGCAAATAAGTTGGGACGAGCAATTAAATGAAAATGGTACTTTAGAATTAATTTTACCAATAGGTCAAGTTGACGCATCAAGTTCTTTCAATTATAGTCAAGAGGGCATGGTCATGGATTATTCTGGAGGAAAAGGTGCAACGATCAGATCATCTCAGGATACTCCAGTAACAACTTTGGAAATCACTGTAATTAAGAATCAAGACATATTAATTACGAATGCTGCATTAGGTAATGCCGACTTAGTATTATCTGATATGCCATGCACTCCTGAGTGTACTTATGACGCAGTAGACTTTAATCTTAATCTTAATTATATTGGCCACCAGTCATATGATAACTATACTGTTAACGGTATCGTTCCAGGGGCAGATGGCGTAAATTGGAC
>JBKEHQ010000103.1:0-3533 GCA_046710875.1 Candidatus Thalassarchaeaceae archaeon | reverse complement strand
GTACTTAGTAAACTAGTAGTAGATTCAGATAAGATGATGGATAATATAAATGCTCAAAATGGATTAGTTATGGCTGAAAAATTAATGCTAGTACTTGTTGACAAGGGGATGACAAGAGAAGAATCTCATGAAGTATTGAGAACTGCATCAATGAACGCAATTGAAAATAAAATACATCTAATGGAAGTATGTAATAATGACAATAGAATAACAGATTTGATATCAAGTGAAATTCTTGAAGAAGCATTCAAGCCTGAAAATCACCTAGGATTCAGTGGATTGATTGTCGATAATACAATATCAAAGGCTAGAATGATGTTAAAGTAGTTTCATTGCGACTAATAATGCTAAGCCAGTAAAAGAAGATACCAATCCCAATAAGATAATCATAGCGTGCGGCCCATACTGATTAGTATCATCTAGTGCCACATTTAGAAAACCGTCTTCCCTGATAGCAGATAGTAAACCTAATTCAGATTCATGAAATTCTGGTAATGGACGTTTTTTTATCCTCTCTTTTTTCCTCGGAGGTATCGCCATTGTATTCACGCTAATATCTATTCTGTTTAGAGTTCACTACCATTTTGTACAGAAAACACCTTGATGTCGGGCGATATCCGAGATTATGCTGAACTTGGACAAGGGTACTGTTCACTTATCTTATGAGCAAGGTGCTGGAGCAACAACATTACTTCTTACTATCGTAAGGCAAGTTTTAGAATCAGGTAATAGAGTAATTTGGCTTGGAAGAGATTTGCCAGATGGTGAAAGATCAAACCATATTTTAGGGAGTTTAAATGGGGAACAGTTACAAAAATTTTTCATAATTCAATTAGAAGAAGATATAGATTCTGTATTTAGAATACTTAAAATAATTATCAATAAGATGGGGAAAAATGATTTATTATTAATTGATGATTGGTGTCCAAAAACAGGCAGAGCAAGTAAAGTTGATTTACAAAATATAAAATCAATATTGACATTAAATAATGATATTAAATCAATAATAACATCAACGTCTTATGAGAATCTGAATTCGTCTGATGGAAAATTAAAATTTAGAGGAGGGGAAAATATATCTGAAATTACAAACTTAGTTTATCTATATAAAAATCAGGAAACTAATGCTAGAATATTGGAAGAAAATGATAATATCAAAATAATAAAACTAACTAAAAATGGATTTGAGTAATATATTATTTATCATATTTCTATTCAGATGCAATATCCAAAAGTTCTTGCATCTCTTCTAGTGCATCATCATCGGGCTCTTCAAATTGGCCAGGGTCTTTTGCTTCACCTGAATAATTTTCATCGAAATGTCCTGCGCTAACTAACAGGTTTCTCTGCCTAAGTTTAAGTAAAATTAAAATCATTAAACCTGCAGATATAATAAATATTATACTAATTAAAGCATCAGTAGCGCCCGACATAGTTTAAGGAAATATCCCTAAGATATTAAATTATCCAATATGGGCGTTTCGAATTCTAATGGCTTAGATAGATGACGACGATTTGAAGGGGATGGTTCTGTCCAACCATTGATATTCTTAAAATCTAAAATATACCTCTTTTTAGATATCCAATACTTATCTGATTTGCACCCACATTTAATGCATTTTAAAATTTGATTATTTCCTGTACTTTTCATAGATTTTGAACAACAAATCGGGCGATGTGAAATACGTGGTACTGGATCAAATAATAATAATTTTTCTAAATGAATTGAATGATCTTTAGGTGAACAAAGTCCCGTCCAGCAAACTATATCTCCAGGCATCAAGTAACGTAGTAAAGTGTTAACAGGTCCACCTTCCTGAAATGCAATTAATGTTAAATTTTTCTTTTCAGAGTATACAGATATGAATGAGTGAGCACCTTGAACAGTAGTAGATTTAGAGGTAATTGAACCCCATGATGGAATGACATGGTCATCAGATAATTGATTCGTTCTGAATATTTTAAAATCGATACATTGCTCATATCTTTGTTCGGATTGTAACCAAATATGCGCCTTTTCAACATCTATTGGAGAATTTCCTCTAATTCCATATAATACTGGACAGGGGGTCCTTGGTGCTATTAACCCTTTATTTTTTGTTGGGTCTCTATTCATAAATGTATTTGGATGGATGGAGTCTAAATTATTTATTTTGGAAATATCCAAAATTCTTGGTTTACCTATCATAGAATCATCTCTCCATGATATTAACTCCCAAGTAGAAGCTTCGTTAGGGGTCCAAGCTATTGCAGCACTGGCACCAATTAATCCAAATTTATCATCAGTTGAAAATATTGTACAATCAAATTTTTCAATTTCGATAATTCTATTTTCGATATCGACGTGTCCGGACACTGTATCGTGATAAATATGAACAGGTAATTTAGACTGAGAAACGATTAATGCCGGAGAAGCAGAGATATCAGCAGATGGATACTGAGATACTTCAATCAACAAACTATTAAACCAATTTTTACTTAATTGTAGAAATAATTCATTATCTGCTTGAGGTACTACAATAATTGATGAAAGAGCCGCATTGCCCCTAGTTCTTCTGCTTGCAAACGGCCATAACCTTACTAGTCTTAATTCTTCAACAATAATATCAATATTTTTCTTTATGAAATTTAAATAATTATAAATTTGAATTGTCGTACATCCCATTTCAATATGATCAGTATCGTCAAGGCCAATGTAATAAGTCAATTTACTCATCTTCATCACCCAAAACAGATGATATTACATCATATATGCCAATGTTTGGATCGCATTTGAAAAAACTTACGCCGTAAGATTGAGCAGCCAAGTAATCTACATTTCTATCTCCAATCATTATTGATTCTGATTCATCTGGCCTATTTGTCCATGCATTGTCATAATAAATTTTTAATTTACTAGAATCTTCTCTGTGGGCATGATCAATTATTTGCCTACCTGCCTCTAACATCCCAGGATTTGGTTTTCTAGCCCATGCCCCTTCCCAAGGTGCATATGGACTGTATAATATTAAATCAAGTACAGAATCATTATCTTCAATTAATAATAACTTGGATATGTGCTCATGAATTATCCATAAGTTTTCATGAGTCCAGATGCCCCTACCAATGGGTGATTGATTAGTAACGACGCAAATTCTGAATCCAGCCCTACGTAACCTAGCGATACTTTCACCTGCATGGGGTAAAATATTTATTTCATTTATGTTGTTAACATAATTATCATATCCTTTATTGATTACTCCGTCCCTATCCAAAAAGGCGATTTTTCCATTCCAGGCAATACTTCCAGGTAAATCCAATAAATCCAATGAATTGGATAAATTTTCCCTATCCCTTGAAGGAGGTAACATATTATTACAACCCGTTATTAGATTTTACAGCTTCCTTAATTATGTGATTTATAATTAATTGAACATCTTCGATTCGTTCCATTGAAGATGAGGGCACAATGATAGAAATATCAGCTATTTGTGCTAATTTTCCCCCTCCCATTTGTTTGTAATTCCCAGTTATCCCTATAGTTTTACAATCTT
>JBKEHQ010000102.1:0-3544 GCA_046710875.1 Candidatus Thalassarchaeaceae archaeon | reverse complement strand
ATTTAACATCAAATAAAATTGTTCTTTCATCATCTGTGGAATCTTTGGTTATTTTTGCTAAAACATCTTTTGCAAATATTCCTATTAGCCTATCAGGGTGAATGAATTCTCCATTTTCATCTACGACTCCAAGTCTATCTCCATCTCCATCCATGCCAATTCCAAATTCGGCACCGTGTTCTATTACAGATTTTCCTAAATCAATCATATTACTCTGCCTAGTAGGATCAGGGGGATGATTGGGAAATGAATTGTCCCATTCGCAATAGATTGGTATTACCTCTACTCCTAACCTTTCTAGTGCCTTTACTGCCAATGGTCCAGGAACTGCATTTCCACAATCTAATACGACCTTAATATTCCTCTCAATTTTACCTATATTTTCAAGAACTTTTTCCATATATTCTTCTTCATAATTTTCTATTAGAGTATAAGTCCCATTTCCTTCTCTAAATTCACCTTTTTCAAAAGTCATTCTTATGTCTTGTAATTCTTGACCTCCTAAAGGCATAGTTCCTTCACAAATTTTGAATCCATTGTATTCTGGAGGATTATGGCTTGCAGTTATAGCAACCGCAACATCGACAGGAAGATCTACTGTTGAGCGATATAATACTCCAGTGGTAGTTACGCCTAGGTCCATAACATCTGCACCAGATTCAAGTAAGCCTTTCACAAAAGCGGCGTGATACTCAGGACCAGATTCTCTAATATCTCTAACTACTGCAACTGCTTTAGCATCTAGATGAGTAGCTATGGCCCTACCCAATCTTTCAGAAAACTCGCTACTCAATTCTGTTCCTGCGATGCCTCTTATATCATAGGCCTTGAATACAGTCATAGATAACCGAATCGTGTCGTATACATGACTTCTTTGGCTTTATTCAACTTCTAATCCTCTAAATGCTTCACATACAATTTCAACCATAGCATTTGCCGGTAAATTAGGAACTTCATAGGCTGCTCGAGATGGAGCCAACACATCTTCTAACCATTCTCCATAAATTTTATTGATTATTCCATAATTTCCAATATCAGTCATTAGAATTGTTACTTTTACAAGATCTTTTTTTGAACTATTTGCCGCCTCTAATAAAATATCAATTTTCCCTAAAGTCCCTTTCATCTGCGATTCAATATCTTCACCAGAATCAACGCCTATCTGCCCAGAAAGCCAAATATGGTCACGCACTGATATTCCAGGACTATATGGGGCCCATTTTTTCTCGCCTGTATCTATCTTTACTTTACGATGCATGTTTGTTCGATAAGGCCAATGTTGTTAGAACTATTCATTTAACATGTCAATTAACATTCCAATTATATTGATGTGATCGCCAGCAATATTATTTTCTGTTAATAAATCGATTGATACCCATGCAGCTTCTATCGCATCATCTCCAGCTAATGGTTTGGATTCAGGATCCACATCTACAATATAGAATAATCCTACACAGTGCTTTCTAGGATCTCTGCCCGGCTCTCCAAGTATTGCTAATGAGACTGGATTTTCACCTATTACGCCAGTTTCTTCTTTTAATTCCCTAATAACTGCGGCTTCAGGATTTTCTCCATAATCTACAAATCCACCAGGAAATGCCCACTTACCTTCCCATTCTGGAGGAAATGGTCCTCGTTTAATCATTAAAACTTCAGCCCCTTGGAGGCTCTCTCTAAGGGCTACTGCATCTACAGTAACTGCAGGGTTTCTATACTCATCTCTTCCACATTCTTTACATACTTCATTTGCCATACTTTCGTCTCCTATATTGATATGATTCTATAGCTTCATATAGATTATTACGAGAAAATGATGGCCAATGTACATCGGTAAAGTATAACTCTGAATATGCTATTTGCCATAGCAAGAAGTTTGAAATCCTCTCTTCTCCGCTAGTCCTTATTACTAAATCCGGATCTGGAATTTCAGCGGAATAAAGGCGGTTTGAAATTTCATCGGAATTTATATCTAAAAGCGATAATTTGCCCGCAGCATGATCTGATGCAACTTCTTTAACGGCATCCACTATCTCTTCTCTACCTCCATATGCTAAACATACTGTAAAGATAAAATCTGAATAATCTAAAGTTTTTTCTTCTGCAATTTTAATTGCATTTCGAACCCTTTCTGGTAACTCATCTAACCTTCCAACGGCTTGTACCTTTACTCTTTTCGAATGAATCAAATGATCATCCGCAATTTCTTTAAGTCCAATTTCATATAAATCATATAATGACTCTAACTCTTCAGGATCCCGTTCATTAATGTTTTCAGTAGAAAGGGCATATACAGTAAGGTATTTTATTTCCAAATTTAATACCCATTCCATGACTTCTTTTAGCTTTTCTTTTCCTCTAAAATGACCAATTTCTCTTTTGAGTTTATTGCTCCATGCAAATCTTCGATTTCCATCCATAATTATGGAAATATGATTTGGTAATTCTTCATTAATAATTCTATTTCCTAATCTTCTTGTTCGAATTCTATCCGTTCGTGATACAAGGCTCCATGTAAACCTAGAGTTTGATATATATCGGGCAGGAATTACAACTATCCTAAATTTTAGTAGCCATTTTGCTATGCCATCAATCATATTCCCAAATGATTTTTTTTGACGGCCCATTATATCACTCGTTATTCAAAAATAAAATCTACTGAATCCCCAATTTTATCTAATAATCCCTTTTCAGGATTTACTACAATAACTTGGCCACAATGTTTCCAGACATCTATGTCATGATGACTATTTCCAGCATAAGCAAATTTTTTCAATCCATATCTGGCAACTAACGCATCGGCTTTTTGTAAACCTCTGAGATTGAAATCACGATCAGATGCCATTACATCAGAGAATAATCCAACATGTGCAGCAACTTGTTCAGCAACGATTCTATCTGAAGCAGTTGCTAGGATAAGTTTCCTTCCTCTTGCAAATTCTCCAGTTATCCACTCTAGAAAAACTTCATGATATTCTAAATCTGCAGGATCAAAAACTAACTTTTCTGCAAGAAGTCTTTTCCATTGCGCTCTCTTTCCACTAATTTCTTTAATCAATACTTTCGGTATTAACCAGGGTTTTCGGATTAAGACTTTAGTAATGCTAATTTTACTCATGTCAGAAAGAATCAATGTCCCATCCATATCAACGGCGAGAGGCATGTCCGAGGTAGTGCCTTTCATACTACTCGACAAGAGTACATGCATTCAAGTCTTCTCAGACCGATTGCATGAATAATGGAACCTCTTCCTGAATATGGCGGAGAAGCATGGTTAGTTTAGATAATTCTTGGAAGCCTTCTGCAATGGTTGAATCAGAAACTCAAGGCGAAGCTCCATTTGGTTTTACTCCAGTACGACTAGTAGCACAAAGAATTGTAATGGACATTATAGAGCCAACTAAATTAGAAAACTCAGAAGATTGGAAAATTATAATTTCTGAATTAAAAAAATGGGGGCAAGTTCCTAATCCTGAAACATTATCAATTATATCTACCAAAAATACTGAAAGAGGACTATTGGTAAATCTTGAAAGTGATGGGATTA
>JBKEHQ010000101.1:0-3688 GCA_046710875.1 Candidatus Thalassarchaeaceae archaeon | reverse complement strand
GTAAGGCATTCTGAATGAATTCTAATTAAAGGAGCGTGACATGATTCTAAATCTCCTGTGTATATGAGGGAGTGTTCTTTTCCCTTAGAGTCTACAGTAACCCTTATTCTGAAATTTCCATGCTCAGTTGGGAGCATGGCGTCGGCTTCAATATCAATTGGTTCAGCACTTTTCCTAAATTGGATAGTCATATTTGCTGAGGTAAACTGACTGCTTATGAAAGGATGTTTATTTCCATTACAAATATAATTTTGAACATTTGAAAACACCTACTTATAGGTGAATAGAAAGTAGATGGGACTTGTAGGTAGTCGTTCATATGGTTATGACTCAAGAAAAAGCATCAAGGATTCGTAAATTAAATTCCCTTGAAACTAACTCAAACGGCAATTACATATTATACTGGATGACTTCATCTAGAAGATTTCATTACAATTCTGCCTTGGACAGAGCGGTTGAGCTATCTTTAGAAATGGATAAACCAATCATGGTTGTAGAGTGTATGTCAATAAGGCACGAATGGGCTAATGAAAGAATATTGGCTTTCACAGTTCAGGGTATGCTTGATAATTCTAAAGTATTTGCAAAAAATAAGATTACGTATTTGCCCTGGGTTGAAACTCACAAAGATGATGGAGTGGATTTACTAAAGAAATTATCAGGTCACGCTTGTGCAGTTATAATCGATGATTATCCTACATATCTACCAAGATTAGTCATGGAAATGGCCGCTATAATATGTAAGGTACAATTAGAAGCAGCAGATTCAAATGGAATTTTACCAATGGCATGGGCAGGTAAAGAACATCTAACAGCTTACTCATTTAGAAAACATGTACAAAGAAGTATGGCAGATGCTCTTCTAAATTTACCTTTAAAAAATTCAATGAAAGATGTTGATAAAAATTTAATGATTGATGAGTTGGCAATGGTTTCTCTTTTTGCTGCTATAGAAGTTCAATTTACTCCTCTGGAGTGGTTATGGAGAGTTGCAGAAACAGGAAAAATATCACAAGAAGCAATGGCACCTCTGGATATTGATCACGTAGTTAAACCAGTAAAAAAAATACCAGGTGGGCGTTTTGAAGCAAAAAAGAGAATGGAAATTTTTCTTGAAATAAATCTAAAAAGATATTCTAGTGGTAGAAATAGTACAGAGGATCCGGCGGGCAGTACACTTTCACCATTCTTCCATTTTGGGCACTTATCAACTATCGAAGTTGTTGTTCAGTTATTTGAAAGAAGTAAATGGACATATGACATGACATGTTTCGAAGATATGGGTAAAGGTACTCGTGCTGGATGGTGGGGCTTATCTGAAAGTGAAGAGTCATTCCTTGACCAAATAATAACTTGGAGAGAATTAGGATTCAACTTTGCACATTACAGAAGAGATCACAAATCCATTGATTCAATACCAAATTGGGCTAAAAAATCTTTGAGTGAGCATGCTGATGATGATCGGGAGTCTTACTCATTCGAAGATATTGAAAATGCAAATACAGACAATGATGTTTGGAATGCAGCACAAAGAGAGCTTTTACGAACTGGAATAATTCATAATTATATGAGAATGGTTTGGGGTAAGAAAATTTTAGAGTGGGCTCCCAATCCGAATACTGCTGCTGATTGGATGATTCGAATAAATGACAGGTGGGCCCTAGATGGAAGAGATCCAAATTCATACACCGGAATATTCTGGGTTTTAGGACGTCATGATAGGGCTTGGGGACCTGAAAGACCGGTATTCGGAAAGGTTCGATATATGACAACTGAGAGTGCAAGAAGGAAATTAAAACTCAAAAATTACATAAGCCGCTGGTCAGAAAACGCTCCACTACCAAAAGAAATACAGAGGTTATAATATGCCAACAAACTACAAACATGAAACTGTTGTTAATGCGGATATAGATACTACATTTGCTTGGTTTGAGCATGAGGGGTCTTTCAGAAGACTAATGCCTCCTTGGGAAGTTGCTCAAGAAGTAAGGGCTGATGATTCATTAGAAGTAGGATCTCAAAGAGTATTCAAATTTCCAGCACCAGGTGCTCCATTCATCAATTTGACATGGGTTGCAGAACATACTGGATATGATAAGCCAAACTACTTTGCAGATACAATGGTCAAGGGACCATTTTGGAAATGGGATCATGATCATTATCTAAAAGAGGAAAATGGAGTTACTACTGTTGTTGATGATGTGACATATAGCGTCCCATTCGGACCATTGGGAATGTTAGTTGACAAAGTACTAGGAGGATCTTTAGTTACAGGACGTATTTCATCTATGTTTAAGGCAAGAGAGTTTCGTTTGAAAAGAGATTTAGATAATCATGCTAAGTTTCTTGATATGCCAAGAAAGAAGATATTGGTAGTAGGCTCATCTGGATTAATAGGAACTCAATTAGTAGCTTTCTTAGATACAGGAAATCACGAAGTTTGGAGATTAGTTAGAAGAGTCGCCGATTCAAATAAAAATGAAATATCTTGGAATCCTGATAAGGGTGTAATAAACGCAAAAGAATTGGAAGGTTTTGATGTAGTAATCCATCTAGGTGGCGTAGGAATAGGCGACAAGAGATGGAGTAAAAAGAGAAAAGCAGCAATTAGGGAAAGTAGAGTAAATAGTACTGAATTACTAAGTAAAACATTAGCGAGTCTTGAAGATAAGCCTGACTTATTCATGATGGCTAGTGCAATTGGTTACTATGGAAATCGTGGAGATGAAGAATTAGATGAGAGTAGTACTAGTGGAGAAGATGGTTATTTCCTAACTGATGTTTGTAAAGCATGGGAAAATAGTGCAAATCCGGCTAAGGACGCTGGAATAAGGACAGTTCACATGAGAACAGGTATTGTAATTTCTGCAGTCGGTGGAGCTTTGGGTAAAATGTTGTTACCTGCTAAAATGGGCGGAGGAGGCCCTATAGGAAGTGGAAAGCAATGGATGTCTTGGATTTCAATGGATGATCAAATATATTCCATGTATCACTTAATGATGAGTGAGGGAGTATCTGGAGAATATAATTTAACAGCTCCAAATCCAGTAAGACAAAAGCAATTTGCGAAGGACCTAGGCAGAGTCTTGAGAAGACCTGCGTTTGCACCTCTTCCAGGGTTTATGATGAAAATTATGTTTGGAGAAATGGGAGCAAGACTCACATTAGATAGTCTAAGAGTACTTCCAAAGAATTTGCAAGAATCGGGATACGAATTTATTCATACAGATCTTCAATCAGCACTAAGTGATTCTCTAGGTAAGTGGAGATAACTAAATGGCTGATGCTCATGCATATCTTTTAGGAACTAAATTTCCTAATTTTGAATCTTATGATGATGAAAATAATCTAGTATCTAATGATGATATTGAAAATAAATGGACAGTCATTTTCTTTTATCCAAAAGATGAGTCCCCAGGTTGTACATTACAATCATGTTCATTCAGAGATAGATATGAGAAATTTAGTGAAGCAGGAGCTTTACTATACGGTGTTTCTTCAGATTCTGTCTCATCCCATAAGCGATTCAAGAAGAGATATAAATTACAATATCCGCTATTAAGCGATAAGGGTGGAGCATTAGCTAAAGCACTGAAATTGAAGAAGGACTTTGGCTTCTTGCGGGCAAGAGTTACATTCGTAATAGACCCGGCCGGAATTATTGCCTTTGCACACACCAGCCAGTTAG
>JBKEHQ010000100.1:0-3758 GCA_046710875.1 Candidatus Thalassarchaeaceae archaeon | reverse complement strand
ACTGGATATGCTACCCTGCGCTCTAAAATTCCAAATACTACCTCTGATAATAACCCAATCAGTCCCCCTCCAGTCCATGAATTAAGAGAGTTGGTGATACTTTCCAGCCCCTTTCTCTGAGGGTCGGATAATTTATTTTGTCCGTTTTCAGTTATTTCGAAACTAGAATCGCCCGGAATATGAGAAATCAAATCAGCAGTGGATGCTCGTCGCAATGCCAATTCGGCTTCAGCACTAGTTGGTACGAGTATTCCTCCGTTTTTATTTACTAATTTTGAGAGTTCTGACCATGCTTCAGGAGAAGCAATATCTGCCTTGTTTGCAGCTACTGAAATAGGGAATAAGGCTGCTCTTATAGATGAGGAGATTGTGGTTAATTTTTCATCCCCCCAATTCCAAGGAACTCCAGCATCAGGGAATTTTTCATGTACAGCATTGATTCCTGCAGAAATGTGTATTTCTTTAGCGCCTATTCCCGTTAACTGATCTAATAAATATAAAGAAAGTGCTTTCTCTCCTTCTGACTGGACACGTCGAGCACCTCTTTGCCAACCTGAACTAATAATTCCTTTAATCCATGCATCTAATTCTTGTAATAAAAAAATATGTTCTTCCATTGGTGTTGATCCGTCGGAGCCGATTGGATTACCTTCGATATCTGTTGATCCTGAAGTATCTACAACCTGAATAAGAGCATCACATCTAGCTAAATCAGAAAGAAATTGGTTACCACGTCCTCTTCCTACATGTGCACCAGGAACAAGTCCTGCAACATCTATCAGAGTTATGGGGACAAAACGATTGAAGCCGGTACATGATCCTGAATTTGGATTACAAATACTGCCTTTTCTAGGATCGTTTTCTAAATCACTTTGCATTCTTCCTTCAGATTCTTTTCGGGCACGTAGTTGTGCGCACGCGCAATCTTGCTGAAGAGGAAGCCAGGCCACTCCAACATTAGGTTCAATGGTAGTAAATGGATAATTGGCTATTTCAACAGAGTTTTCAGTTAATGCAGAAAATGCTGTAGATTTGCCAACATTAGGCTTTCCCACTAATCCTATTCGCATAATACAACCATTAAATCAATAGTAAATTTATTCCTCTTCGTGTATTAAAGTTGGACTACCACTTTCATTACTCTCAAATGTTGGAACGACATTCGTATCCAAGACAGCACCACTTGCTAGAATTTTGCGTATAGTAGTTGTTGATGTTAGCGGGTAAGATGTTGGAGCAAAAGTAGTTTCTGAAAGATTTAATCCTGTACTTACTTTTGCACCTCTATAAAGTCCACTAAATAAATTTGTAGAATGAAATATTGCTCCTAAGACAGTGCCATAGAAAATAACTGATCCCGCTTTCCTAAGAGTATGAGATAGTGTGCTTGGTTCTTCCACAAGTGCCTCTAATAATACAGAGTCGGCAATATCTGACATCATTGTTAGGCTGAGTCCCAACAATGCACCAGCCGATAGCATCCAAAATGCTAATCTTGCCCTATTTTGTGAAAGTGGATATCTGCCACTGACTGATGGCAGAACTTGTAAAGCGGCGCCCATAGTTAGAGGGATGAAAATTGTCCAAATAGTCATTAGGTCTAGAATATTAGAAATGCCGCTTAATTCATTAGTTCCACTTAATGTGTCTGTTTGAATGAATAGTGCAGCTATTCCCAATGGTAATAACATCCATGCACCAAAGTTGATTTCCGGTATTCCAGCAGAATCAGGGTTTTCGACAAAAACGTCAGTTCCACGTAGAGTGATTAGAATATTGGAAGAAAGTGCAATTATTGGCATTATGGCTAATGCCATTAAGAAAGAACCTGCGACATTATCTTGATGCGTGGCAACTAAGTCAGAAGAAGTTAGGCCGAGCATATCGATAGCCATAGTTGGATCTGCGTTGCCCAATGGATTTATTGTAATTAGAGTTCCAAATATTACAACACCGGCAACTGTTTGTGACCAAAGAGCGTTTCCTGATCCAAAACTTGCTGAATATAGTGAAATTCCTGCAATCGAGGAAAAGAAAAACGTTGCACCAATTAAGTGATAAACTAACCATTGGCCGAGTCCAGTATCATATTCCCCAGATAAAAAGAGAGAGATTACTGCTATTGGATTACCAATTAATCCGAATATTATTAACCATCCAGGAGTTGCTAATTGGACATTTGATGATGCTTTTGTTAAGAGCTGATTAGCAATAACTGCAACACCAACAACTGAATTCAGGCCAGTACCCAGAAGTATAACATTAACTGGGCCAATATAGTGATTTTGAGAACCGATAACTAGGATGATTACCGATATTGTCCAAACAAAAGAAGTTAGTACTGCATTCTTTTCACTTGCTAGATTTGTTTCCAATAAATTAGGCAATATATGCAAACCTGTACCTATGATGAACATACCTACACACCCGAATAATGCAGCGAATTTACCTGCATAAAATAATTCTGATGAAACTGGATGATATCCCCATGCTTCAAGGCTGTGGAGTGCAGTTGGATCGTGAGCAAGCCAAAGACCAATGAATGTGAGAGTAGAAGAAAGGAATAGCCATAATACTCCTTGTATAATCCAAACCATCGGCCCTGAACCTTTTCTACCTTCGACTAAATCAGCACCTGGGCCTAATACCTTTTCAAGCATGAACATAGTCAAGCCACGAACGATTTGCCCAAATACGCCTAATCCCTTTTCCATTAAAATGTACGAAATGAAAATTAAAATCCAAAAAATAACTAAAATTGATAATATTGTATCCATAATTAAAACCTCACTCAATCGTTGCCTCTGTCAGAATAGTACCTAGAATTGCAAACGCACCAATCATTGCCCCTAATATGAAGAACCAGATTCCTGAGTCGAATACTCCTTCAAACATTGGTAAAATTGAAGAAATAACTGGAAGATCTTGGCCGGGATAAAGTATGTTGTAAATTACTAAAAAAGATAATGAAGCTACAACTCCAATTACTAGTATGACCCATGAAGAAGAAGGTTCCTTCTCACCTTGTAGAAACTGACCTATTTTACCTGAACCGTTATCTGACATATTGAACCCTATCCATCCCCACGTGTGAGATAGCCATAACCACGGAAGATTGACCCTTAAGCATTAGCCGAATAGAGACCATACGGTTGCTTAAGGGGCGCGTACTGTATCAACTCTAGAGGCCCGTCTTTCAACACCTGATCCAAGAATAGTAGGTAGATTATTGTCATTTTCTATTTCAGCCCTCCAGACTTTTTTACATTCACAATCAATATTTGAAAATTCTGCCAAGTCGCTTGATACAGAATATCTCTCAATAGCTGCAACAATATCTTCATCACACGAACCACAATTATGTGCCCCTCTTATTCTCCCACCTGCCGTTGGATGCACGATAGTGCGACAATCTAGTTGAGAAACTTCATCATGAGTTTTTTCAATCATATCCACTAATGACCATAGCCATGGTGGTCTAAATTCTCTGTTTCTAAATAATCTATCTACGATAGTACCCCTTTGTATATTCATTGGATTGATGGAAACTTCATCAGAAAGTGGTGAGACTTGTTTGACCCATTTTGTAGTGAGTTGTAATGCATCGCCTTCTGACATAAATGGTGGCTTAAATATTAAATATGTCTTAACTCTAAGATTGTTTTTTCGTAATAAATCAACTGCATTATGCCACTGCTTTACTGAAAATCCTTTGTTAACGTGGAACCTTAGTACAACATCATCATACGCCTCTAGAC
>JBKEHQ010000099.1:0-3758 GCA_046710875.1 Candidatus Thalassarchaeaceae archaeon | reverse complement strand
AGCATAACCCCAATATTCTGGAGACCAATCAACGTAAACATCTCCTGAAGGGCAAGAATTATTACTAGCAATATTCCAATCTATAATTCCTTCCCATTGACTACTACCTGAATATTTAGTATCTTTCCATACGGCATCAAATCTACCAATGCCTTCCCAAGTAAAATTTCCTGAAGTACGCCGAATTTGATCGTCATAATCTATATTACTAACACGCACATATTCACTTGATCCTGGAAACTCATCAGAATTATAATCACTATGCCCGTATTTTATTTCTTGACCTAGTGGATAACCATCGCCATCCATATCTACAGAATCACCATCATTATCAATAGATTCAAATCCTTCTCGTACAGAATCAACATAAAACGCAAGCAATAACGCCATCAGAAGAATTCCAACTCCAAGAACTACCCAGGTTGACATACGATTTCTTAATTGTCTAATAGTTAGTTCAATTATGGCTCCAGCCTTACGATCTAATTGGGACCACACTGTTTTACTCAAAGAAAGACCTTTTTCATCCATTATTAATTCCCCCTAATAAATAACCAATTAAAGAATCTAAATTATCATCTGGGTTTTCAATTGAAGTTATTTTCTGACCTGATTTAACTATAGTTGAAGGCAGGATATCATGGGCTGCAGATAAGTTATTTGTTTGTATCTCTAATTGGCCATCTTCAGGAAATCGCACCCCATAAACCGGCTCTTCTGTGATAAATAGTTGAGCGAGTTCCCTTGGAGAATCACACTTTATTAGTATCCTATGAGGATGCTGATCTAATAAATCCCTAATTGCATGTAAGTTACCTATTGCCAGTAATTTACCATTATGTAAAATTACTATTTGCTCAGTTATTCTCTCAATTTCTTCCAATATATGACTTGAAATTAGGACTGTTTTACCCTGAGAACCTAATTCCCTGACTACGCTCATTATACTCGTTCTTGCAATTGGATCACATCCATGTAAGGGTTCATCTAAAATTATTAAATCTGGGTCATGGACTAATGCATGAGCTATTTTTACTCTTTGCCTCATTCCTTTACTATATTTTCCTATTTCTTTATGGTGGACATCTTCCAATCCTACAAAATCTAAAACATGTTTAGACCTCTCAACCGCTTCATCCCTTGACATTCCATGGAGTCTTGCCAATGTAGAAATAAAGTCAAGAGAAGTCATCCAATCATACATCCTTTCTGATTCGCTTACATAACCTATACGACGATATGGAGAAGTACTTTTCCAAGGATCTATGCCAAACAATCTGACTGTCCCTTGGCTTGGCTTCAATCGCCCCATCAATAATTTGAAAAGAGTGGATTTTCCAGCCCCATTAGGACCTAAAATTCCAGTTACACCTCCTTCGATTGCCAGAGATATATCATTTATCCCTATTACCTCACCATACCATTTTGAGACATTCTCAAGTAATACTGAAGGTGGTTTTTGATTAATATCATTCATTCCCTAGTAACCTCCATAGAACTAATACGTGATACAAGAATGCCCATTGATATAATATTCATAATTATCAATGAGATTATAGAAAATGCTAATGGGTGTTCATAGTTTAATTCGATACCCAGTAGAAATTGCCCTAGATGGGCTAAGCAATCATATGGACTAAGAATATAAAGTATTGAAGTATCGAATTGCATATCTATCAGCAATGCGACAATTTTTGTACCATAAATTATACTAAGGAATCCTATTGCAGCAAAAAATCGACTTTGACTTATGCTCGATAGTGCTAGTCCTATTGATGTATAAGTAAGAACTAAAAAAATACCTGATAACATGCCACCGAGGAATAATGGCAGTGTATCTATCAGAAACGCCCATCCCTCTCCCCTGAATACAATTGCAGACGTATAATATGCAAAATATGAGAATATAATTACAAATCCTAAAATTACTGCAACGCTGATAAATTTCATAGCCGTGTAATCAAATCGATTTATTGGCCTAGAGAAATAAATCGCACTTGTTCCATTTCTTCGATCATCAGAAATCATTCCGCCAACTACCAATGCAGTCAATAAAGGCCACATACATAAATTCCTAGGAAAATATCCTAAAATTTGCCCCCATAAATTAAACCTATTTATCCCCCACATTTTTGATAAGAAATCTCCATCTTGACCAGGCAATAAAGAAGATAAGAATAGCATAGGTATTGGAGTTAATGACGCCAAAAATATTACTAGAATAGTAAGGCGTACAAATGGATGATAGTGCCTATGCCCTTTACTTGTAAAAAGGCCATAAACATGGTGGCGGAATATTGAGTAATTTCGCATCCAGCGCGGCCCCAATTCTCCATCCCATGGCTTGTAAGATTGTTCAAAGATAGTACCTAAACTAGATTCTTTTTTTGCGACTATTGCAGTCATATCTTCATCTCCATCACCGGAACCGAATGCAACCTCCATTCTAGTTTTAGTACCTGCAATATCAATATCATCGGACAAATTAGTTACCACCAATATGTTTAGGGGTCATAAGGTCAGAAGTTCCTTTGATTTCTTCACCTAATTTATCCATTATTAGAAGGAATATATCTTCTAAATCAGGTTGATACTCTTTAAGTTGCCTTACTTGTACTTTGCACTCTGCAGCAATTTTTAGAATTCCAGTGATAGTGTTATCATCCATTAATGTCACTCTAAGAATTCTACCAAGTCTTCTAACTTTGTATCCATTATCGATTAATTGAGTTTCCATAATAGAAGCTCCGCCCCAAATCGTAATTTCTATTTCTTTTTCTACTTGGTTCACCAATTCATCTATTTTCTTCTGAAGAACAACTTTGCCCTTATAGATCATCAATATACTACTACAAACTTCTTGAACATCATCCATAACATGGCTGCTTAACAAAACTGTTCTTCCACCTTCTTCCGCAGTTCTTCTAAGAGTATCCAACATAAATTTTCTAGCGCGCTTATCTAAGCCATTTGTAGGCTCATCACAAATCAAAATTTCTGGATCATGAATTAGGGCACATGCGAGTTTGGTCGCTTGTTTCATGCCCGTACTAAATGTATCTATTTTCCTATATCTTTGGTCTTTGAGGCCAACATATTCCAATACTTCGTGTGCCCTTTGTGTGGCAACATCTGTATTCATGCCCAATATTTCACCAGCATATCTTACCTGATCAATAGCAGATAGTCCTGGGTCCAATGCATCATATTCTGGCATATAGCCAATTTTTGAACGTATTTTTTCCCCTTCTTTTTGTATATCAAAGCCTAACACCTGGCCACTTCCGGAAGTAATTTGAATAAGGCCTAGTATGCATTTGAAGAGAGTAGATTTACCTGCTCCATTTGGCCCAAGAACTCCAACGGCTCCACGAGGAATTTGAAGATTTAAACCATCCAACGCCAAATGTGGACCATACATTTTTGAGAGATTTTTGGTCTCAATTACCCAATCAGGATTAGAATCTTCTAGCATTTTATTTACACCGGCATACAATTTCTTAAATTTCTATTCTTGATTAGGCTTTTCAAACAATCCCCGACTTGTGTACAATCATTCTTTATTTTTTAATGCTCCATCTCTTACTTTGACTGCCACGCCTTTTTTCAAGTACTGCATTTCTGATGATGTTGTTACAGCTAAACCGTGAGCTATGAGGTCTCCTTTGGAATTAACAACTAAACATGGCAAACCTGGAATTATATGATCATCTGCCCCGGTTATATATCCCTGCATTACATTTCTTCCAATACCAACA
>JBKEHQ010000098.1:0-3774 GCA_046710875.1 Candidatus Thalassarchaeaceae archaeon | reverse complement strand
TAGCTGCCCTATCAAATAATATTGCTTCATTGCCACAATCCCGACAACTAACTTTAAGAAATTTACCACTCATTTTTCATACCTTCATTTATCTATAAGTTCAAACTTTCTTGCACGTTGACCTGCTGGAGAATGTGCCTTGCCGGTTTCTGTGCATCTAAATATCAAATTTACTCTTTTAGTAGGTTTCTCACCGGACGGTTTAGGACGAGGAAAACCCCTATATCCAGCAGTTACTCTTCGAAATCTCCTTTGTCCCCATTTCAGTTCACTAGCTCTTCGCTTTTTCACACGTTCAACTGTGTGCTCAGTGTGTTTGCCAGCCGATGGGCTATATCTCATTACTTTACGAGGCATTTTTACCATCTTAGTCACCAAAGCGTCTTTCGACGAAGCGGGCCACTGATGGTCTGTATATGAAGTCTATCAAGGCACTATTGCGTATTAGAGTGCGAGCCTAGACAAAAATAAGATGTACATTATACCTACTCCGAGGTATATGGAATTAGCCGACCTCCAATTATGGTTTGGTCTTTTGATGCTTTTTTCAGGTTTTATTGTATATCGGATGGGACCATCATTCAGAAGAAGTATCTTTGGAAAACCAATGATTGTAATGGGAGTTGTTCTTACATTAATTCACTTTGAGGATTTATCTACCTCGGAAAATCTTCTTCATGCTGAAATGATGCTAAACTCTCCATGGATAGTATTAGCATTTATTGGAATACTGATGTCATTGTTTGGTGCACCAGTATATTGGAAGAGAAATCTAAATGCGAATATTTTTGGCTTACTATTAATCTCAATTTCATGGATTATTTACTTTTACTCAGTTTTTTCTTTTAATATTAATGATGCCCTAAATTCATTATTTAATTTATTAGGGATGTTTTTTGCTTTGATTTCGATTGCATATATGATTAAAATTATTGAGTCCAAAACTCCCAAAGTCCAGCAATCGGAACCTCTGACGAAAAATGAAAAAAAATTTATAACAAGTATATTAAAAAGAAACATGGGTGGAAAATAATTTGATCTTGTCTATTTCCAATATTTCTAATTCTTTTTTAGAAGGCTTAATATTTACTTACATCTTATTCACTATACACTTGATTTTCTCATATCATCCTCATCATAGGTTAATTCCACTTTTTTTCTCAACTCTATTATCTCTTTTATTGGTAATTACATTAAATTATCAATTCATTAACTCTGATGTCAAAATCTTAGATATAATTTTAGATTCTGTGGCAAATTCCTTATCATCTATATTAAATTTTATTCCCATAATATTTTTAATGTCAACATTTATGATATTGAAATTGACTTTCCGCTCTAGGCCTAAAGATCCGTTACTAGATCTTCTTGAATCCAATTTGAACTTTGATTAAGAAATATTTCAGGGCAACTCTCATAACAAGCCGGTCGGTGGCCGCGTTGTCTTAAAGGAGTGATATGTATGTCCAAGGGTACACCAAGTATGGGAAAAAGGCAAAAATCAACTCATATTAGGTGCCGCAGATGCGGAAGACATTCATATCATAAACAAAAATCAGTTTGTGCTTCATGCGGTTACGGTGCTACTGCAAAAATTAGAAAATATAGATGGAATAAGCGTAACAGAGTTATGTCTGAACGTTGATAATTATTGTTTTCTCTAGAAATGGCTAAGTCCTTAGAGTTAGAGGAAGGTTTGAAATTCGATGTGCGGTATCATCGGGATTGTTGGCAATCCGAAATCAAACGTTGCTCCATTAATTTATGATGGTATGTTAGTATTGCAACATAGAGGCCAAGATGCAGCCGGAATAGTAACTAGCGATTCAAATAATATATCTCATAGAAGGGCAAATGGCTTAGTTCGGGATGTATTTTCAGAGAAACATATGCAAAAATTGACAGGATCGATGGGAATCGGTCATGTCAGATATCCTACTGCTGGTTCAAGCTCAGCAGATGAGGCTCAGCCATTTTATACGAATACTCCATTTGGTGTGAGCATTGCACATAATGGTAATTTAAATAATAATGATGATATAATAAATGGTTTATTGGAATATGATCATAGGAGAATTAATACTAGTTCAGATTCCGAAGCATTGTTGAATTTATTTGCTGCAGAAATTCAAAGATCTCTGAATGGTAGGCCAGGAGGCATGGATTCTTTATTAGAAAATGATATATTTAGGGCAATTGAACGCCTTCATCAGAGGGCTGAAGGTAGTTATAGCGTCACGGCATTAATTACTGGATGGGGTCTTATTGCTTTTCGCGATCCTCATGGAATTAGGCCTTTATTCATGGGTAAGAATGAAATCGATGGTTTTACTGAAGTACTAATTGCTTCTGAAAGCGTAGCGTGCCAAGCACTTGGATTTACTCCCGATAGGGATATATCTCCCGGGGAAGCAATAATCGTACGCTTAAATGGCACTATATCTACTAAAATTTGCCACCCCGAGCCTAATCTAACGCCTTGTATTTTTGAACACGTTTATTTCGCAAGACCCGATTCCGTAATAGATGGAATTTCAGTCCATGAGGCAAGGTTACGTATGGGAAGGATCCTTGCACGTAGAATATTGGATAGTCATATCAAAGATCCAATAGATGTGGTTATCCCAGTTCCTGATAGTGGAAGAGTCGCTGCCCTAGATATGGCAAAATATCTCGAAGTACCATATAGGGAGGGGTTTGTAAAAAATAGGTATATAGGGCGAACTTTCTTAATGCCAGGTCAGTCAATCAGACAAGATTCAGTAAGAAAGAAATTAAATACGATAGAAGGAGAATTTAAAGGTAAAGTTGTATTAATCGTCGATGATAGTATCGTTAGGGGAAATACATCTAAGAGAATTGTACAAATGGCACGTGATTCTGGTGCTAAGAAGGTATATTTTGCATCATGTTCTCCCCCCATAATTCATCCTAATGTTTACGGAATAGATATGCCTGCAAAAAAAGAATATGTTGCATATGGTAGAAATAATGATGAAATATGTAGGGCAATAGGTGCAGATATATTATTTTATCAAAAACTTGAGGACTTAGTAGGTGCATGTATCTCATCAGGAGATGGAATGATTGCTAATTTTGATTGTTCATGTTTTGATGGGATTTATGTAACAGGGGGAGTAACTGAATCTTATCTAAGTAAGATAGAAGATATGCGAAATGATGATGCAAAGAATATTATCTAAATATTTTTTAGAGTTTAGATAATTCTTCTTTAAGAACAGGCAATGCATCTTCCCAGGATGCAACTATTCCGTAATCAGCAACATTGAATATTGGCGCATCCTGATCTTTATTTATTGCAACTATATAATTGCTCGATCTCATTCCTGCTAGATGCTGAATGGCTCCTGATATTCCTACTGCAATATATAGTGAAGGGGTAACGGTTTTGCCCGTTTGCCCAACTTGCATTGTATGTGACATGCCCCATTCATCCACAACTGCTCTACTAGCCCCTACTGCTGCACCTAACATATCTGCAAGACTTTCTAGCTCAGCAAAGTTATCAATTGACCCCATTCCTCTTCCACCAGAAATTATTATATCCGCTTCTGATACATCTAATCTCTCACTTGCTTTAACAATAGCTTCTTTTACGGCTATTCTTAAATTTGCTGATTTATCTACCGTATTTAGTGGAGCATTATTGCCCTGAGGTGCCGAATCAAAAGAGTTCGGCCTAATTGTGATGACACATTTACTGGATGATTGAATTTTTTCTAGTGCCTTGCCAGAGTATATTGTTCTAGTCAC
>JBKEHQ010000097.1:0-3986 GCA_046710875.1 Candidatus Thalassarchaeaceae archaeon | reverse complement strand
CAACAAATGTTCGAAGCTGTTACTCAATCATATTATCCTAATCAAAGTTGGAGATTATGGTCAGTATTATATCTCGTTTATATTGTGATACCAGCAGCATACGGTACAACAAAAGATAATCCTCTCAAATTTATCATCTCTTTTGGAATCTTTTCATTGATATCTATCTATGCAGCGATCGGGGGTTCTCATGTTTATCCAGAAAATTACAATCACATGGTTCCATTTACTAAAATATTGGGTGCAACTATAGTTGCGTATTTTTCGTATTTTCAAGCTTATAGATACTGCTTAAATTCAGAAGAATATAAGGCAAATAAATTAAGATCATACCTCGGAATTGCTGCAGTTTTCGTATTCTTTTATTCTATATTTATAATGAATCCTCCAGATTCTGTACAATCTTTGTGTGCCAATGTCTTTGGTATATCCTCATCAGAAATACAAGTATCTCGGTGCGGTGGAGTCGAGGCATCTCAATGGGGTGGGCTTTTTGTTAATCTACTAGTGGCTACAGCAGGCTGCGTATTAGGTTTCGGTGTTGGAGTAATTTTGGCATTCGCCCGTCAGAGTAAATTGCCTTTCTTCAAGTATCCTGCTGTTACACTAATTGAAACAGTTCGTTCGGGCCCGCTTATTTGTTGGCTATATTTTGCGGTTTTTCTTCTTCCAGATATTATTGATCCATTCATGGAAGTAGAAGATATAATACGATTACTGATGATTTTTGGATTATTCGGAGGATGCTATATTGCAGAGGTTCTAAGGGGGGGATTACAGGCTGTTGATAGTGGTCAAAAAGAAGCCGCACTCGCTCTTGGATTATCTCCAATGCAAACTAAATTGCAAGTGGAACTCCCTAATGCAGTACGTACGACACTTCCATCAATTGTCAGTGTTTTCATCGGATTATGGAAGGATACTACGCTCCTATTCATAATCAATGTCCTGGATTTCTTTAAACTTGCAAAAGATCTACCAAATACTTCCCCTGGGTATTTGGATGACTTCCTTGAGCCATTATATGTCACAGCTTTGATATTTTGGATATTCGCTTTCTATCTTTCAAGAATATCTATGAGGATAGAAAAAAGTCTAGGTTTGACTAATGAAGGAGGAGGAGATGTAGCATGAGTACAGATAGTGATGAAATAATTATTGAAACAAAAGGCGTGAAAGTAAATTTTGGTGACTTTTGGGCACTAAAAGGAATTGATATGAAAGTTACCCGGGGTGAAATAATTGTAGTGTTGGGTCCATCTGGCTCTGGCAAATCTACATTTATTAGGACCTTAAACAGGCTCCAGCCTCACAGTGCAGGAACTATTGAAGTAGATGGAATAGGAATAGATGATGATACTACAGTGGCTGACTTGAAATACATAAGGTCCGAAATCGGGTTTGTTTTCCAACAATTCAATCTTTTTCCACATCTAACAATAATGGAAAATATTACACTAGCGCCTATGAAAGTAAAAGGAATGTCAAAACAAGATGCAGAAAAGAAAGCCCTAACACTTTTGGAGCGAGTCGGAATACCTGAACAAGCCTACAAATATCCTAGCGGATTATCTGGAGGTCAACAACAGCGTGTTGCTATTGCGAGGGCATTAGCAATGGATCCTAAAATTATGTTATTCGATGAGCCAACATCTGCCCTTGATCCTGAAATGATAAAAGAAGTTCTGGATGTCATGATAGATTTGGCAAAAAGGGATATTACGATGATTGTAGTTACTCATGAGATGGGATTCGCCAAAGAAGTTGCAGACCGTGTCATATTATTCGACGAAGGTCTACTAATTGAAGAAAATACACCAGATGTTTTCTTTGATAATCCGCAACATGATAGGACAAAATTATTCCTCGAACAAATACTTTGAGATATTCATGATTCTATCCAATGTGCGACTCTATCGTGTATGGTGCTCCTAAAAGTTAGTAATTTTAATTTAGGTCCATCCAAACTTACTGTAATTATGGAACCTCTGGCAAAATGAGTTTCTTCCCATCCATCACTGACTACATATCCTCTATGCATGTCACTTGTCAATACAGTTTTCTTGTCTGTCCATGACCAATAAGATCCATCTTCCAAACGCTCACTTCTTGGAAGATCTCTTGAGACGAATAGATAACGCTCTCCAACCTCATCAATTGGAAATCTCGCACCTTCAATATTTGCAACATGCCTGAACCAAGCACCTTGGCCTAAGAATGTAGAAAATAAACAGCCAGAAGATCTTTGGACTATATCGATGCTGTCATTGGTTGTATCTGCAACTCTTTCTATTCTATATTTCGATGGTTGATATTGATGCGTATTCGCTACTAATAAATCATTTAGTGCAGGATCAGAAACTAGAATCTTGCCGCTAGGTGTCTCAATTTTAGCTTGTAGTCTTGGAAGTGAATTAATAATTCCTTTTCCCTCTATTGCTTCAAGTATGTCATCTGCAAAGAACTTAGGCTCACTCCCCATATAAAATCCATAAGAACCGTCACTACTGATTTCCCTGGGGTGGCTATTAACTCCCATTACTGGAGTTTCAGAATCAATGGAATGGACTATTGATGTCAATGTCCCATCTCCTCCCAATATTATGGCCAAGTCCCTATCTATGAAATCAGATCTACGAACGGTTTCCCTCACTGTATAATCTACTCTTATGTCTCTTTTCGAAACTAAATTATCCAATACTGACCTAATGTCTTCAAGGGCTTTATCATGAACGTCTTCAAAGTTTTTTTTATAGACTACTAAGATGTTAAATGGCATCCCAATACACTCCTTATCTCACTCCAATCAGCAATCACATATAGCCACAACGCACAAAATATAATCGTTTGAAAACTAATTTATTGAATACACTCATCAATAACGTCTCTTTAGGATAATGTATGAGGGCAGCATATTTGATGGCGATAATTACTATTTTATCGTTTACTTCAGGCTGTTTAACTGTGCCTATTTCTGATATATGCGAGGATGAAAACTGCTTTGACTTCTCAGTAGAATCATTTTCAAATTTATTATCTCAAGAAAATGCATTCGATATTATTTCTTATTCACAGTTATATCCGCAACTCCGTGTAGAGGCATATTTAGTATCCGAACAACAAAGTCAAAGAGGTGAAATATATTGGAATGTGGCCAAAGACGAAGAATCAGGTTTGAGTTCTATTTCATCTAGATTAGTATTGGGTGAATCAATTATAATAGATAATGAGTACATTGAAGGTAATGAGACTAATAATTACAGAGTCGGGAATGAATGGTATGAAGGCAGAGATCAAATAACTGGTTATTCTAATCCATTTATTAAATTGTCAAAATCTGCTGCAGAGAATCCGGATGGATTTTGGCCTCCATTTTCATTTAATACTAATGATATATCTGACTTAGACTGGACTATATCCGTTGATCTCACATCAAACCAATTAGTTGCAACTGCAATTAATCAAACTCACTCCATATATGTAGAAACTCGTGGCATGCCTCCAGTTATAGTCGCAATTGAAACATACTCAGATACTGATAATTTTATCCTTAAAGTATCTACTGAAAATGTTTCTATATCTATAAATAATGGGTTGATTAGAGCGCCTGCACCATTTATTCTCAACCCAGACTCTATTATGAATGACGATAATATTACTTATTGGTCCGGAATAATTTCAGATACACTCTCTATTGACATCAATCCAGATGAACTAGAAATACATGGTTTATCTATACAGGGAAGTAACGCAACTTCAATAATTTCAATGAGATTAGACTTAAAAGCTACAAATTTAACTATGGGTGATGGTACTTGGTGGGAATTTAATTGGATCGACTATCTTGGAGAAAACCTAGTATCAAATGGAGACTTATACACCGTAAGAACTAATTCTACTGGTAATTTAAGTATAGCAATCTATGATTTGTGGGCAGATGCTTGGACCGATATGGTGTTTTAAATGATAGTACAACTTTATTTATT
>JBKEHQ010000096.1:0-3995 GCA_046710875.1 Candidatus Thalassarchaeaceae archaeon | reverse complement strand
GAGTTTCTGTTTGGACTATCTCCGCCACGTCTATCTCCGCCACGATTGCCACCTGAGTTTCTGTTTGGACTATCTCCGCCACGTCTATTTCCGCCACGTCTATCTCCGCCACGTCTATCTCCGCCCGAATTATTCCTAGAGCCCCCTGAAGATCGACGCCCATTACTTCTTCCACCTCTTCTTGAACTCCTATCCTCTTTTTCAGGAGGTACTAATTCAAATTCATTTTCCTTCAATGTTTCAATTTGAGGGAGTGTAAATCGGCATTTTATGCCAACATTACTCTGTATTCTCGTATAACCTCTTTGTTTAGATTTAGGTACGAATGAGATTACTATTCCAGACGTTCCTGCCCTGGCGGTTCTTCCACTTCGATGTTTGTAGGCTTTACCATTTTCAGGAGGGTCATAATTTATCACGCAATTGACCCCTTCTACATCAATTCCTCTAGAAGCTACATCGGTGGCAATTAGTACCATTGTTCTTCCAGTACTAAATTTTCTCATAGCCTTATCTCTTTGATTTTGATTTAATCCACCATGTAATATAGTGGAAGATATTTCTTCTTGGAACATCTCATCTCCGAGTCGGTTTACTCCTTCTCTTGTCCTACAAAAAATTATACTTCTCCCAGATTTACGTACGATTTGGGCCGCCACTTCTGCCCTATTGTGATTCTTTACAGTCCAAAACATATGTTCCATGCTGTCCATACTTACTTCTTCAGGACCGACTTCTATAGTTACAGGATCGTTTTGATATTTTTCAACTATATCGATTACATCATCATCTAAAGTTGCACTGAATAAAATAGTTTGACGTTGTTCGGAACACATTTCTATGATATCGCAAACAGGTTCCATGAATCCCATATCTGCCATTCTATCGGCTTCATCTAAAACTATGATACTTACATCATTTAATGAAACAGCGCGCCTGTCAATGAGATCCAAAAGCCTTCCTGGACAAGCGACTAAGACTTCAGCACCATCCTCTAAACCACGTAATTGATTTCTATAAGCAACGCCGCCATAAACAGACAAAACATCCATATCAATAGCTTTTGCTAATGGAGTTAGGACAGTACGTATTTGCTCGGCCAATTCTCGTGTCGGAGTGAGTATCAAAGATGTAGGCCTTTTACTTTTGGCACGTTTAGTTCTGGTTAAAAGTGGTAATCCAAATGCAAGTGTCTTTCCTGAACCTGTTGGCGCCCTGCAACACACATCACGGCCTTCGATTGAATCTGGAATAGATTCTCTTTGAACTTCGAAGGGTTCAGTTATTCCTTGGCGTTCTAAAACCATGACCAAATCGGGCCCGATTCCTAAGTCTGAGAATCGAACCAATAAGCAACCCTATTCGACCGCGCATCGGTTTGCTATTTAGCATAGATAGTAAAATAGGGCACTTTAAAATCCATATTCCAGTACAAAACTTTCTGCCAAAAAATTAACTTGAGCAAGAAAGCATTGAGCATCCCACCTTATTTTTTGCCCAATCTGGCCTCTTTTGATGCCATTTGGATTCAAAGTCAAATTGTTCATCATATGGTAATTTAATAAGTTCAAATAATTCATTAAGCAATGAATAGTCTTTATTTTCAGCTTTTTCAATTGCTAACTGAACCATCCAGTTTCTTAATACATATTTAGGATTTATAGAATTCATTATTTTTCCTCTTTTAGGAATCACATATTCAAGATATAGCGTTAACCAATTAATCCAATCTTGTGATAATTTACCGCCATAGAAGCTTTCAGAAATAGAAGAAAAATTTGATTGATTGATCATTGCTAATTTCCTAAAAAATATAGTCATATCAACTTCATTTTCATGGAATAATTGAATAAGATCATCTATTAATTTAGTATCATATTCCAATATTCCAAGTTTCTTACACCACATATTTTCATACTCTTTTGAGAAGTAAGTATCGTAATGTAACATTAAATTATGAAGTTCGTCCGTATTATTGAATAAAGGTGAAATAGATTCTAATAATCTAGCTAAATTCCAACCTGCAATATTTGATTGTTGACCAAAACGGTATCTAGCAGTGGAAATATCAGTAATATTTGGAGTCCAATGAGGGTCATAGTTTTCAATCCAACCATATGGCCCATAATCAATAGTTAAGCCGTGTATTGACATATTATCCGTATTCATTACTCCGTGAACAAAACCAACTCTCATCCAATGAATAATCATAGAAGCCGTACTTTCAATAACTTCTTTTAGCCAATCAATGAGTAATTGGTCACCTGTAGAATTTAGATGGGAGAAATGGGTTTTAATGGTGTAATTTACTAGATTCCTCAAAGACACAATATCTCCTCTAAAAGCATGTATTTGAAATGAGCCAAAGCGTATAAAACTAGGTGCAACCCTACATACAATTGCACCATCTTCAGTAGAATGATTACCATCATAAAGAACATCACGAATTATCTTTTCGCCCGTAGTACATAACGAAAGTGCCCTAGTAGTTGGCACTCCCAAGTGGTGCATGGCTTCGCTGCAAAGAAATTCCCTAATTGATGATCTAAGTACAGATTTACCATCAGCAAAACGAGAATAAGGAGTTACCCCTGATCCCTTTAATTGTAACTCTAACTTTCCAAATTCAGAATTAATTTCTCCTAAAGTTATTGCTCTTCCATCTCCTAACTGGCCTGCCCATGAACCAAATTGATGGCCACCATAACATTGAGCATAAGGGGCCATGCCTGGGCATAAACTATTACCAGAAAGTAAATCAGTTTCTATTTTATCGATTTTTAGAATATTTGCCATTTCTTCGGACCAAATAATTATTTTTGGATTTGGTACAATTGAAGGAATGACATGAGACCAGCATGCATTTAATACTTGACGAGGGAAGTTTTCTGCAGTATTATCACCGGGAGTTTGAGATATAAAATCTGAAGACCATTTGAGGTCAGAGATGCCCGTCATATATATTTTGATAGGCAATATGCATTTTAACATTCGCAATTAATTATAATGTTTTTAATTGACGAGCGCCTGCTGCTCCATAGCCCATCCAACTCTCAGGATTATTTCCAAGTATGACATTGATTTCGTCAATATTTTCATCTGTGAGTTTTTCAGCTATAGCAATACATCCTAAATTTTCTTCCATTTGCTCGGGCTTTGTTGCTCCAATAAGAATTGTACTGACATTGGGATTTTTTAAACACCATGCTAATGCTAGTTGAGCAGTAGTACAACCAAATTTTGATTCAGCATATTTAGTTAAATTTTTTACGATCTCAATTTCGCCAGCTGCCTTCCTTTGCTTCAAATCATCAATTAACCATTCATAACCTTTCTGAGTTGGGCGTGAATCTTCAGGTATTCCTTCATTATACTTGCCTGTTAAAAATCCAGACCTTAGTGGTGACCAGATAGTTGTTCCATAGTTATATGGAGGTTGAAATAGGGGGAAATACTCTTGTTCAAAGCGCTGCCTATGTAGCATATTATACTGAGGTTGTTCATACATTGGAGGCTCTAAACCTTCAGATTTAGCAAACCAAATTGCTTCCATAATTTGGGCAGCGGACCATTCAGAAGTCCCCCAAGAAGTTGCCCATCCATTACGGACTGCATCATTCATAGCACGAACTATGGTTGATGTAGGCGTAAATGGGTCAGGTCTATGGCAAAATACCATATCAACATAATCAAGTTGTAAGCGTTCAAGGCTGGCATCGAGACCTTCTAAGATATGTTTACGAGATAATCCAGATTCGTTTACACCATCTCCTCCCCAAAATATTTTAGTAGTTATTATTAATTCTGACCTACGCCATTTTTGAGAGTCTTCTTCTTGTAATTCTGATAATGCGATACCAAAAAGTCGTTCTGCCTCCCCATTTGGATTACCATATGCCTCTGCATGATCAAAACAATTTACGCCTGCATTTCTAGCAATAGACATACATTTTTTTGCCATTTCTATGCCTTCATTTTCCATTAGTCTGTCTTTT
>JBKEHQ010000095.1:0-4059 GCA_046710875.1 Candidatus Thalassarchaeaceae archaeon | reverse complement strand
GTCGTCAATAATTAAGTCATCGATTGGAGTCATTATTTCTAATTCTAAATTTTCATCTTTACGGGTTAATTCGTCTTCTAATTCTACCTCAATAGTTCCCATTTCCCAAGGTTCGGGTGCTGATTTATCTTTTGGTTTAATTATTAAGACTGCTCCAATGAATATTAAAATTGATGAAATTATGGCTATTAATGAATTCATATTTCCCTCCATGAGTTGATCTAACCATGACATTTCTGCATCATTATTGATTAAGCCGCCCCCTTCTGGAGTGTAATCTATCCAAGGAGTTACTTCAGAATGATTTATGCCTATTCTCTCAAACTCCCCATCTGAAGCTACTACTGCTACCCAATATATTGTAGATTGATCAATTACATTATTTTGGAATGTATTGAATGAAATCATTCCTTGGGTGATATTTTTCATTAATAAAGTAGCTTCTCTTGTATCGGTGAAAGGCGTTAAACTATAATACGCACTATATGAAATTACCTTTTCATCAGTAGATAAATCCCATTTGATCTCTACTTGTGTCCCTGCAAGATCCCAATACGATTGGATACCTGAAACTACGGGTAAATGAGCCCCTGGGTCCAAAATACTCTCATCAACTAGTGTGATCATTGATGTTGACAAGCCTGTAAATTGAGCATTTCCAGAAGAATCGACTGGCACTACGGCAACCCAAATTGGAAGAGAAGGACCTAATGATTGGCCATCGGAAAAAGAATCCAGTAAAATAATGGTTTGCGAATTACGATTGACAATTAATGCTGGATCGATGTTGCTTACCTGAGTAAATGGGTTTCCTGCTACGGCGTATATCCAATACTCATATACATCGGAATCTGAACTTTGTGAAAATTCTACAAACATTCCATCTCCGGAATCTGGATTACGATCCGTAAGAATTGGTGCATTTAGACGATCAGGAGGAGATACATCTCCGCGGTTATCGATTGGCGTTACTAGAGCGATATAATCATCTAAATTCGACATGTGGACATTGCCTGAAATATCATGTACGGTTACTGCAACATAAAGTGGTATTGAAGGAAGAATATTATTAGAATATAATGAATCAATATCATTCCCATATAATGCATTATCAATAGTTATTTCCAACTGTATTGAATTCTCTATTTGCCTTTGATTGATTGTTATTAAATTACATTCAATTTCCAAACAATGTTGATAAATTTCAGTTAAGTCATTCAAAGGGTATTCAGACACCCATATTGTGTAATGACTGAAGTCATTTGCTGTAGAACGATTCCATACGACATCGATTGAAGAACCGTCATCTTGAGGATGATCCCATGCCATCAATCCATTGATTTTATCTGGTGGTGAAAATGATATAGAGTCTAATTCAGAATAAGGAGTCGTAGATACAACATTTACTGGTTCAGTAGCCATGTTTCCCCAATCATCAACTGCAACAACGCCAATCCAATATACAAGTCCATTCTCTAATGTTGAATCACCTATTGAATCTATTATTATTGAATCGCTGGAGCAATCTGGAACATATGCTGCTGTTGGCCAGCCATCAACACTTTCAGGCGGTTGGAATCCAGATGCAGGTAAAATATAAATGACATAATAGGAACAATCTGCTTCCATGTTTGAAGTCCAAGTTATCTCAATTCTACCTCCCTCATCTTCCGGAACATCATATGCTGAGACTTCGGTTATTTGAGCAGGTGGAATGCCATCATTTAATCCTCCAGCAGTAACAACTGGGCCAAAAATTGTAGCATTACTTGGTTTCGATTGACCTGCCTCATCCACACAAACTATTGCAAACCAATATGGTTTATTTGCTTCTAACTCTAATACAGTAGTATTTCCACTTGCAAAAGATAAATCAGATGAATTTGTAAGAGCTATTGCCGAAGTTATCTCTTGTTGAACTGCCCATATCCTAGTCAGGTAAGTATCTAATTCTGCACATGCGGACCACTCGGCGCTCACCACACCTGGCACTCCCCCTGATAAAGGCGAAACAGAAAGCCATTCGGGTGGTTCTGGAATTTCATCTGTTGGAGTTGCATTACCCTCCCAAGTCATTGGTTGGCCGAGAGAACCATCTTGGTATTCAATTGAAATTGCAGCCCTATATTGCCTATCATCAGAAAGTGGTTTGACCATACCCTCATGATTAGCTTCCGATATTACTGTAGATGTATCAGACCAAAATATAATTCTTTCATATTTTGAGAATTCATCTAAATCTTCAGTATTCGGAGTCCACTCCGGAGAATCTGTAGAATCCCAAACATACAATCGATATGCATGCCATGCGGAATCTTGAGCAGGTAGCCATGATGCTTCTAATATCCCGCCGCCATCATTTGGCCTATCAGTTAGATTAGTAATTGTAGTTGGTGCTTCTAATCTATTCCAATCATAAGTTATTCTAACTTGTAATTTACCATCTGAAGGAGATTGTAGACGTATGTGAAGTTGAGAAGATGTAGATCCAGGCGGAGTATTGAATATAGCCGATTGAAAGGTTGTTTCTAATCCTGAGTTATATTCCGTTAAATCCCAAGATCCTGTATAATTAAGATTTTGAGATTTGGCCCATACCCATGCGCCACTTTGGGGAGCAATGAAGGTAAGTGCACTATTTGATAGAGGTAATTCACCATTTTCAACCTCGTTATTAGGATTATTAGTGATATTTATTGTATTATTAATAGTAGCCAACGTGATATCCATCCCCGGGTGTGTTGAGTCAGTTATATCCCAAGTTTTATCACCAAATACTATTTTTAATGGGCTGGCTCTTTTTTGATACTGATTGGGCATTTCTTGAAGTGTTTCTATTGGCGAGAAGAGCCGTAAACCGTTTTGAGTAATTAAAGATAGAATTCCATCATGAATATCAGCATCCACTATTCCAGGAATTATTTTGCTGTAAACGTGTTCATGATTTCCTGATGATTTAATAATATCAACTCCAACTGGAGATATGACAACTATATGAGTGCCATCTGAAATAATTTGAGATGCTGGCCATGAAAGTAATTCTTCAGCGCCCATTCCTGATTCCATCCTCATCATAGTTCCATTCCAGTGTACTATGGGTTCACTATCTGTTGCGATATGAATTCCCCATGTATCTCCTGTTACAGACCTAACATCATTACTTGGAATCATGTCAATATTGTATGTTCCATTTAACCTGTCAGTGGCTAAATCCCATGCAGCAACACCTGGTCTAGTACTTCCTTGTCCATTATGAGATATGAAAATTGCCGCATCGTGATGAATTATCTGAGTACTATTATCCAGAGGGTTCACATACTCTCTAAATGTTGCAGGAGCATATATTAATCCTGAAACAGTATCCCCTATTAATCCATTATTTGAGTCTAACATTGTAATGTATGAAAGATTTTGATCTAAAATTGAAAGGCCTATTGGTCCTCCGAGAAGTATTGCACCATTTCCTTGAATTGGACTTGGTAAAACCATTAGATGTTCGGTATGAGATGAAGGTAGGCCATCAATTGTTGTAATTGGATTATCCCACCCAGAGATTGTAGTGTTCCATAACCCTATACCTCCATTTGTTGCAACCATTATATGGTCATTGTATTCAACAAAATCATTAACAATATTATTGGGTAAACCTGCAATTAAACTACCATGAGACCACCTTTGTGCCGTTGTTTCAAATGTTTGAAAACCTGCTGAAGAGCTATCATATCCCATCAAACCAATGTAAAGCATACCATCATCCTCGAGATATAGGCCATCCATATTTCTAGTCAAAGCTGAAGATATTTGATTGAGAGTTTTGGTAGTTGTATTTAGATATAATAATCCATCACCTACCGTTGAAACCCAAATATTATCGCCATCTAATAACATTTCATTGATTATATCATCAAGTACCCTAACTCCATATTGCCAATTAACAGAGCCGTTTTCAAGTATTTCTCCTTGTAATATTGTTGAACCCCAATTAGAGTCGAAATAATCACTGTGTGTAACCCATACATGAGTTGAATTAGATATCATTTCTTGAATTGACCCCCCTGG
>JBKEHQ010000094.1:0-4207 GCA_046710875.1 Candidatus Thalassarchaeaceae archaeon | reverse complement strand
TTGCCTCATCACGTAATTTACTGACTATTTCATTAATTGAGTCTGTACCTTCATATTTTTGACCTGGTGCCTTTTCAGAAGGAGGCATTTGCGAAATTAAATTTATATCCGAGTTGGTTAATGATACCCCTAAATCCTCAGGAGTCAATCGAGTAATTTCCTTTTTCTTTGCCATCATTATTCCTCTGACATTAGGTCTTCTAAGCTCCTTTACTCCTTTGTCAAAAGCAAAAATACTCGGAGGTGACGTCGATATTATTTCAAATCCTAATGAATTTAATCTAGTTGCAATCAACTCTTCATTTTCATACTTAACTTCAGATACGTGAGTAATGCAACTAGCGCCTATTAGTTCAGCTACGCCTGGACCTGTGGATCCCGAGTTTGTATCGGCTGCCTGTTTGCCGCACATTATCACTTCACCTTCAAATTTCTTTATTGCGGCTACTAAGAGTGTCTGAGTTTGAATGCTATCCAAATAACCTTCGTGATGAATGTGAATTAATTTATCTGTTCCAACTGCAGCAGCGTCTGTTAACATTTTAGAGCATCTATCTGGCCCACATGTTATTGCTATTAAATTTCCATTACAATTTTGCTTTAGTTGCAATGCTGATTCTAACGCAAATTCATCATATGGGCTCATAGACCATTTTGAAATTGTACTTTCGTCCATAAATCCTGAGGATATTGATATTTTTGCAGTTGTATCTGGGACCTGTTTTAAAAGCACTATTATATTCATACTAATCTCTATACTGTCCGAGTGTCAACACATCTTTCAATATTCGCATTTATGCTTCTCGAGTAAATGCTTGTATTCCAGTTATATGTCTGCCAATTATTAAATTATGTATGTCATGAGTCCCTTCATAAGTCTTTACAGATTCTAAATTGGCCATATGCCTCATTACTGGATATTCATCTAGAATGCCATTTGCCCCATGGATATCTCTAGCAACTCTCGCTATCTCTAATGCTATGTCGACATTATTCATTTTAGCCAGTGAAATATGTTCAGGTATCCAATTTCCAGCATCCTTCTTTTGCCCTAAATGATATGCCAATAATTGGGCCTTGGTAATCTCTCTAAGCATCCATGCTAGTTTATTTTGGACTAATTGATATGATGCTATTGGATGATCGAATTGAATTCTACTCATTGAATAATCTTTAGCAGAATGGAAACAAGCCTGAGCAGACCCTATTGCGCCCCATGATATTCCAAATCTGGCATTATTGAGGCATGAAAATGGCCCTCTTAATCCTTTAACTCCGGGAAGTATACGGTCTTTAGGTATTTTACAATCTTGAAACACCAACTCACTTGTAACACTTGCTTTAAGTGAGTGTTTTCCTTTCATTTCAGGTGCAGTAAAGCCCGGGTCATTCTTCTCGACTATAAATCCTCTAATTTCACCATCTAATTTAGCCCATACAACCGCAACTTCAGCTATAGTTCCATTTGTGATCCACATTTTAGCACCATTAAGGAGATAATGATCTCCAATATCCTCGGCTTTGGTGATCATATCTCCGGGATTAGATCCATAGTCAGGTTCAGTTAGACCAAAACATCCAATCCATTCTCCACTAGCCATTTTAGGTAAGTAATAATTTTTTTGCTCCTCGCTACCAAAGTCCCATATTGGATACATGGCCAATGATCCCTGTACACTAGCAAAGGATCGTAGTCCACTATCGCCTCTTTCTAATTCCCTACATATGACTCCATAGGCGGTGTATGATAACCCTGGACATCCATATCCTTGTAAGGGCGCTCCAAGAACACCCATTTCTCCAAGCGCAACTCTCCATTCGTCTGGAAAAACTCCTTCACGGCAAGCATTTTCAATATTTGGAATGACTTCTTCTTCAACCCAATCTCGAACCATATCTCGTACCATGCGCTCTTCATCTGTTAATAGTGAATCTATTTCATAGAAATCTAGGGCCTCGTAATCCATAACTTTCAAAACGTCCTGTAAGCATATTACAAATGAAAGTATGTATATATCATTTACTATTATTTTGATTAATTAGCATTCATGATATTATTTTTTTATTTGTCGTGAGTAGATTATTCCAAGGATAATTACTAGGAATGAAAGCATTACTAAAAAATCTAGTAATGAACTATTTGAATTGAGAATAATTTGATTATATTTTATCGCGGTACCCTGACTTGTTAATATCCAACCTCCATCTTTATCAATTGCCCATGTTGATATTATTATTTCATCCGATATGGGGGCACTAAATTCTTTAACATCATTATATTCTATTCCCGTAAATGCATCTCCTGTCGTTGAATTAAATTCTATCAATGAAAATGGTACTAATGATATTAAATTAACATCTATATTTTGATGTTCGACACGCATTAATTTTCCAAAAATACTGCTCAAATATGTTACTTTAAGTGATGATTCAAATGGTTTATCTAGATTTAATTCTATTGCTCCAAGATTATTTTCACTAGATATGGCAATGCAAGAATTCCCTTCTGGGCAATTAATGTCCACCCATGGGTAATTTGTACCGCCTATCCAATTTATTCGGTGTGAATCATCGATTATCCCAATTCCATCAGATATGGTACTGACTATGCAAATATTCACATCCTTGTGGCAATCTATACTAGTTACTTTACTTAGTATTCTATCAGATATCAATTGAACCTCTGATGAATTCCCAATTCCTCCTCTAAATTTCCAAATATTTCCTTCTTCAGAACCCATATATGCCCATGATCCATCTGCATTCCAGCTTATGGATTCTAAATTATCATTATTAAATTGAACGAAGTTACCTACTCTCTGCACATTTCCTGTTTCTTTAGAATATCTCAATACTAAACCACTCTCTCCTACTATTATGGCAGTATTTCCACTGGGGTGGTAATCAGCGTCGGTTAAATTAAATCCACTATTCCAAGTTATGTCAAAATTATCTTCTGGATTTACTGGATTTATAATAATTATTTTTGAATTTTTACCATATGCTAAAACTTCTTCATTTTGTGAATCTATGGTTGCCCCTAAAAGTCCAATATCTGAATCTTCCAAATAGACTATTTCTCCTAACTCTAATGCCGAGTCAGCACCGATTATTGGAATTAATATTGTAATAATAATTAGAAAACCTACTCTTCCCGAATGTACTGCCACGCCTTTCCGATATGGAAGATGTGTTTATGTCGTTCGATGCCCATTGTTTACTCTCATTATCCGGCAGTATTGAATAGGAAATTACGAGTCGACACGTTATGGAGAGATTCGACGTTAAGCGAGGAATGGTAAAGCAGATTACAGCAGATGGTGGATTAGCAGTTTTAGCAAAGAAATATTTTGAAGTTGTTAAGGATAATGGCAACAACTCTTTTTCCGGTTCACACGACATAATGACTTCAATTGAGTCGTTTATCGACGAGTCCGGCGCGTTAGTCGTCAATGTGACAAATGTGCCTCCTAACTTCGAAGATCCCGAGGCTATGAAAATTGCACAAGATAGTCGTCGCAAGTGGACTCAATTTTTGGATGATGTTACGGGATACAATTCCAAACAGAGAGGAGACAAAGCCAAAGAATGGGCTAAGAAGGCAAGTAAGGCTAAATCTGCAGTTTCACAAGCAAAACACTTTATGAAAATATCCTCAAATGTTTCGGAAGAAACAAGATTAAAAGCTGAATCATTCATTGAAGAAATTGAGAATGCTTTAGCCGATAATGAAAATACCAAAGCGGCAGGACGCGGCGAAAAACTTGGTAAACTATTCCAGTAATGGGGCCATTGAATGTTTAATACTGATTACGTTGATTCACTCGAGGGAGAATTCAGAGAAAAAATAATCAATATGTTTAGAGGTTGCGAAGAAGTAATCGGTGTTGAACATGTTAATAATGTACTTTCAGGTAAGCCTAACCATTCAGGAAATGGCCAATTAAATGCTTATATAGGCCTGGAACCAAGTGGCAAAGCACATTTGGGTTGGGTAATCTTGGCAGATACCATGAAAAATATGCTAAATGAAGGAGTAAATATCACAATTCTGCTCGCAGATTGGCACGCATGGGTAAATGATAAATTTGGTAGAGATATGGAAAAAATTTCCATAGCCGCAGATTATATGTCAGAGGTATTTCGTGTATTGTTAAATCATCCTAAAGAAGGATCAGGCCCTGGTCAGATAAAATTTATTAGGGCA
>JBKEHQ010000093.1:0-4283 GCA_046710875.1 Candidatus Thalassarchaeaceae archaeon | reverse complement strand
TATTCACTTAGAAGGTGATTCTTATGATCCATACGGCTGTCCCTTGGAATGTAATTTAGACATAACTTCAATATATATGCTGATAGAAGGGCCAAATTTTCAAGTTACAACTCCAATAGAGGTTAATGATGGCGGTACATGGACTTGGGATTGGGACTTTAGCGGACAACCCCGAGTTTCTGCATCCTTTACATTCACAGTCTGGGCATCTGATTCCGATTTTTGTAATGGGATAATTGATGTTTGCTCTCCAATTATTCTGTCATTGACTGTAGATAATTCTAACCTCCCACCAAGCATTAACATAAATGAACCATCAGATGGCATGAGGCTATCAGTTTCTGAAAATACTTTGGTAAGTGGTGTTGCGAGGGACTTCGATGGAGATGTTTCTAGGGTTGATATGGAAATAAAAGATATAGAAAATGAGTATATAGTAATTCATTCTCATTCAATTTCAGATTTCTCAGAAAATGGAGAATGGAATTATTCGTGGGACTCATCCAATTTAAACCATGATTCTCCATATCTCTTAAGATTTAGGTCATATGATGGATATGATTATAGTGGATGGTCTGAATTACAAATTATCGCAGACAATCCTCCGGATGCTAATAATAATCAGCCTACATTTACTTCAGAAGGTTGGATTGATAGCACTACATTGTATTGCGATTTAAATTCGAAATCATCTAATAGATGTACGACTGCAACAATAAATTTACTCAAGTTCTTTGATGATGTAGATTCTGATTTGGAATATATATCCGTATTTAATAGCATAGATGAATATGATGATAATTATGGTATTGTAATCAAAGTAAATAGCAACGGAATTGCAACATATAATCCAACTGACATGAATTTTTATGATACTGATATCTCTACATGGTCCTTAACAAATATTATTTTCGTTGCAACTGATCCATTTGGATCAAAGATAAATTCAAACCCTACTTCATTTATTGTCGAACCTGTAAAATTTATAATTACTACTTTGGATAACGATGTTGTAGATGATGATGGAGTTATGCTTTATTCTGGTTCCGGGCTCCCGGGTCAAACAATATCTGTAAGCATAGGTGGCAATACAGTAAATACCACTGTAGTATCTGATGATTCATCCTGGATACTTGGTGTCCCGGCTTCCAGAATTCCCGGTACATCAGCCACTCCTGAATTCTCAATGGGAGGGCAAGATTCCATTTCTGTTGATATTATTTACAAAGGTGAGCAAGATGAAAGTAAATTCCCTATTGGATATATAGTTATTACAATAATTATTATAATGGCAATTGTATCATTAGCATACTTCTTCATAGAAGTTGAAGTTTTGGATGAAGACAGTGAATTAATTGAAAATAATTTAGAATCCGGAAATGAATTGCAGAAACACGAAGATCATCCTGGTTGGCTTTGGAATAGAGTTGATGAAGAATGGATAGAAGATCCTAATCATATTTCAGAATGACATTAATCTATATCATGACTAATATTTTGAAGGTAACTAAAGTATAATTGTATGGCCCAACTATCGCTAACATTCTTGTATGAGTAAGTAAGTGTAGAGTCATGAGTAAAGTCCCTATGGTACGTCCCGGCGTTCAGGAGAGGATATTTCTTCACCTTAGAGACTATGTAGATCACTCGGGAAAAGTCGAAGTACCATTCGCATTATCTCAAATGGGTATTGCGAACGCAGTTGCCATTGCCCGCTCCAATGTTCCTAGGGCAATTTCAGGTATGAAAGAAAGCGGTCAATTAATAGAACGGCAAGCACACGTTACTGGCGTTTCAAGGAAAAGAAAAGCATATTTCTTAACTATGGATGGTGCAAAAGTTGCTGATGAAATTTGGACTAAAGTCTCAAAACAAAAAATAAAACTTTTACTACCTGATGGGAGATCAGAAAATGTAATTCTTTCTGATGCTATTGAAATCTCTGATTTACCACTAAGGCATGTAGATTTTTTAAGATACATGGATGATAACGGCGTTGTTGACCTGTCATCACTTTCACCTGAATTAATTGAAAGAGATCTCTCCAAGCACATAGAGAAGCAATTAGTTTCTTATCTAAATGATATGCCTAGGACAAGGAGGTTCTTTGGGCGTGAAAGTGAATTAGAAAATATGGTTGCTCTTTTAGAAAATAAATCTAATTCTATATTAGTACCAGGCATTGCAGGTATTGGAAAAACTGCATTGGCCGCTAAACTTCTTGAACGCTTTACGCACAGAAGAAATCTCTTATATCATAGATGCCAAGATTGGGAAGGTTCTCGTGCATTCTTAGAAGCTTGCGCAGAATGGCTTTCTGCAATAGGAAGTAATGAATTGTCTGATTACATATCATCAACTCCTGTCCCACAATCTTCAATTGCAGTCAATATGATTTGTCAAGGATTAGATGACTCTCCCTCTTTGATTGTTATCGATGATTTACATAAAGTTGGAGATGAGACTTTAATTTCATTATTGAGAGGCCTAACATTAAAAATCACTAATTTATCTGAAGTAGGCTTGGTTATGTTTTCACGTTCATTTAGGATGGTCGTTCCAGAATCTGACTCTACTGGTAAAATTGTTACTCTAGTCATTCCATTGGAGGGCCTAGATGCAGACTCAAGTAAACAAATACTAACTGCTATTTCCGATCTTGAAGGGCAACAGTTTAATCATATTTTTACCCTTTCACGGGGTCACCCCCTAATTCTAGAATTAATAAACAGAGGCAGTGTTGGTGAGAAATTTCATTCTACATTGGAGGCATTTGTGGACCAAGAGATATTCAGTAGGTTATCCGGCCCAGAGAAACGATTATTGGGTGCTATAGCAGTATTTAGGGAACCTGTGCAACTAGAAGCAATAAATTCAATCGAGGGTGAAACAGATATGTTGGATAAGTTAGTTGAAAAAGGATTAGCACGCCAATCAGATTACGAATCATATGATGTTCACGATCTTGTAAGAGAGTTTCTTGTAAGATCAATGGATGAAACATTAAGATATGAATTACATGAAAATGCTGTAAAATGGTATAAAAATAAAAGAAATGGCGCTACAGATACGATAGAGTACATACACCATCTTCACCTATCTGGTAACTATGATGAGTTATCTGAGATATTGACTACAGAAGGACATGATCTCGTCACTGCAGGGCACACAGAGCTTTACTCGATTTTGAAGTCTTTAGAATCTGATGACTTTAACAAAAATAGTTGGGGATTAATAAGGGAATTAAGGGGTGATATATTATCTCTCCAAGGACGTTGGGATGAGGCAGAAATTGAATATGATTCAGCAATGAAAAGTATTGGAAAAAATACTATGATAACTGAATTATCAAGATTACTTTCTGCTAGGGCCGATATTGCAGTTAAAAGAGGGGCAATGGATGATGCCTTAGAATTACATAGAAAGGCTCTAGAAATTCAAATTTCAATAAGGGATGCAGTTGGAGCAGCAAAATCATATAATAATATGGGATATATTTTTCGAAGAAGAAAAGATACAAGGCACGCCTTAGAGGTGTATGGCAATGTTGAAGAATTATTGAAATCAGAAACAAATCCCGAATTATGCGATGCAAGAATAAGACTTTCTTCTGCTTTTTTAGAAATGAATGAATTAGATAAGGCTAGGGAGCATGCTTTGATTGCATATGATGAAACCAAAGATAATGGTCAAGATTTTCTCCACGCCCGTTCAAGAGCAGTGCTTGGAAGATATTATGCTAAAATTTCTGATAACGACTTGGCATTACATCATTATTCAGGTGCATTAGATGAATTATCAAAACAAAATAATCCAAGGAGCGTCGTTGAAGTTTCAATTTTATTGGGTCAAGTACTCATGGATGCAGGAAGAAATTTAGAAGCGTCAAAACATTATCTTGGAGGATTAGCTGTAGCTGAAGCAAATGACTTTAGAATGATGCAAGGAGAATTATTGGCTAGGTTGGGAGCCGTAGAATCTGATCGTTCGCAAAGAATGAATTATTTACAGAGTTCTTTATCTGTTTTTAGAGAATTGGGAGCAGTAGATAGAATGAAAGATGTTCAAAGTTCTGTACATAGAGCAATTATGGGAAATTAAAAATATATTATAGTAATCAATGTAATTGTATTATATAAAATTAGAAAACTCAGGGCCAATTTGTTTTGAAATAGATAAATTTCCGTCAAAATAATCACCTATGTGATACAATACCTCACTCTCAGCCAAATGAGGTGCATTATTTTTTTCTGAAAGATGACATAATACTATACTACTAAGTT
>JBKEHQ010000092.1:0-4437 GCA_046710875.1 Candidatus Thalassarchaeaceae archaeon | reverse complement strand
AGGAGATTCCAGATGCTATAAGGTCAAAGGAAATAATGCTGAATTATTGACATCTGATCACTCTGTAACTGGAGATATGTTAAGGGCGAAATATATAGAAATTCATGAAATTGCAGAAACTCCTGGAAATAATAGTTTGACGAGAAATATTGGAGATGAAAATAAATCATCAGCAGAAATAAAGACATTAGAAATTGATTCTAATTATTTTTATTTAATATGTTGCGATGGAGTTTGGGACCCATTACATAAAAAAGAAGGTTTGTGGACACCAAATGTAGATTGTAATAGTCAAAATTATGTCGATATGATAGTAAATGAAGCAATAAATAGAGGTAGTACTGACAATTGTAGTGCATTAGTAGTAAATCTTTAATTTTGAAGAATTAAAATATAATGATGCTTATGGCTTGACATGGTTTTCTCCGCGCGCCCAGTAGATTGGAAACTTGGCAGTGAACCAATGGCAAGTTATTACCAAATGAATGATTTACCTAAAAAACTTCAATCTAAAATTAAAATAGATTTTAATATGGAGAATACAATTATTTTTTCTTCAAAAACTGTATTTTGGCCAAAAAATAAACAATTAGATCTGAGTAAATCTAAGTTCAGAGATCAGTATCAAAGTATCATATTTTATAGAAATTCTTCTATAAATTTAAAAATACCATTTAGATATCTTTCTTCTGCTACTTCTCCAATCTTAATTGGAGAATTTAGGTTAATGATATCAATTGGAGATAAAAACACTGATGGGACTACGGGTTCGAGAGATATGGGGGCTGTAAAATTAGTAGAGAAGTTGTTTATAGATTATAAGGAGTTAAATCAAATAGACTCGATATTTATGAAAATATTTGTAAAGGAAATTATTGATAATGAGCTCAAAACAATTTTTAAGGGCCTAAACAATGATAATTTTAGAAAAATTAGAAATCAAATAGGAATTCAGTCAAAGGACCATATGGGGGAGTTATTAGCTGAATACGGATTTCATTTGAAAAATATCGAAGTTAAATACAAAATGACTGATAAAGAAAAAATAGAATCAAGAAAGAGTTCACTTGAAACCGATTTAGATAAGTTAGAAATTGATACTAGGCAAAATGCTATGGATGCTGTAAAGGCAGATTCCAAATTACAAGGAGTACTTACTGAAAAAGAACAGATTAGAATTGCAAAAGAGTTAGTAAAGCGAGGTAAGCATAGAACCGAAATTGCAGATAAGGAAAGGCAAAATGAATTAGATACTGTTGAATTAGAGGCTGAAATTGATTTAGAAATTATGGCTGTTGAAGGCGAAGTTAAAAAAATAGAAATCTCTGAAATTGGTAAAAAAATCAGTCATGATGGAGAGATGGATAGGATAAAAGATAAGCAATCCATTAAAGGAAGAGAAATTGATTTGGAAGTAAATAAGAAAAGAGAGGAGATGAGAATTGAATCGGATTCTGTATCTAATAAGTCGGCTGCTGCAATTAATATGATGGCTTCGGGCGTACCGGAAAATATTCAAAGATTGGTAATTGGTGGAAAGAAATATGGATTTACAGACATCATTAATCCAGATTTAGAGAAAAGAATAATTGCAGGTGAAATTCACGCCAGCCAAGCTGATGACTATATCGAAGGATTAGATATAAAACTTAAAGATGCAAGTAATTCCACAGAAATGCAATCAGATATTTATGCAGCATTGGCTATTTTTCATAGACTAAGGGGTAATAAAAATGATTCAATGAATGAAGCGATTAAAAAATCATTATTACTGAATAAAAATAATGCTATGGCTTTGAAATGTAGATTAGATTACATGCAGAAAAAGCGTCCACAAATGTTTCATCCTTTGAAATTAGAAAAATTCAGAAATGAATTAATTGATTTTGAAAAAATAGCTGACAAAATATTGAATGTAGATTATTTTGATGATGAAGTTAAATCTGAGATTAAGAAAATGCATATCAAAACTGTAGAAGTTTTATCCAATGATAAAGAACTTGGAGAAATCTATAGAAATAAATTAAATGATGAATATTATCTTGATATTTAATTATATCAATTAATGTAAGAATCCCCATGAATGCTCTGCATTACCATGTATCCAAGAATAATCTTTTATGGATCGCAATCCATTCTCATCCAATATAGCTATTTTTTTAACTTCTAGCGGATATTCATTATATGTTAAATGACTAACCATACCCGCCCTAGTAGGTTGATCAAAAACCCATTTTGCCCTGCTAACGGCCCTAACCTCTAGAGAAACTTGCGTACGGCCATTCCATAAGCGGATTCTAAATTTAGGCAATAAATTACCATCATTATCTCTTAATTCTGAATCTGATTCCGAAAGTTCAACTTCGCAACGGGCGAAAACTTCTGTCCTATCCCTTTTAGCATCGTGGAATATGCCTGTCCCATTAGAGGGAGTTCGGAAAAAATCCCTAAGCCTCCAGGGGGAAGAGTCCTTGGAAGTCGAAGATAGTGAGACGTGTGGCATAAACCAATCTAAATATGAACCATCATCAAAGTGAAGCATTCCCCAAAACCAGGGTATTGTAGGTGCTTGTACTGAAACTTTCTGAAAATAAGCAGTGCCTTCCATCTCTTCTCCATCCACAGAAAGTTTACATTTTGTCCCCTGTAATCTTAAAATATCATAGCCCATATTCATAGCCAAAATATTATTCTTATATGTCAAGGTACTAGGAGGTCCACTCCAAGGAGATAATTCGGCACTAAATCTTGATGGTGCACCTTTTTTTACAGCTTCTTTGTCGCTAACAAGGTTTAACCAAAACTTATCATTTCCAGGCTTCATTCCAAAGGATAAGTCTTCTTGAACAAGGGGGATTACTGCGCCTGCGCCTTCACCATCTCCCTCTCCGGGCCATAATGAATGTTGATCATTAATTGCTGCCATTCTGCATTCCTTCATTACAAGTGGCTCAAACATTGTTTTACCATCATACCACCAAGAACAAACCATGCCAGGGAAAACTAGTCCACCTTCTTCATCGATATTCATTCTAGAACCCGGTAGCCACCAATGGCCCGTCATTCTGATTGCAGGAGTTTCTTTAGTTGACCAGAGTACCATTAATTGCTTTGAGCGACCAGGATTATCTTTATCTTGCACGAATACAATGACCCACCACCACCACCATGATAACCTAGGAATTGGAGGTAAAACATCTAATCTCCATAAAGAAGTAAAATCGCCCTTGAATTTCTTCATTTCGGATGCCATTTCAAACCCTCACATTATCTCTCGGTTCTTAAATATAGATTGGCCAACTACTAGCATCATGACTGTAAATACGATTAAAACGAACATACTAACCATAATTGCAACTATTGGATTTGATGTTCCAAGAGTATGGACGGGAGGTTTCCAGAAAATATCTAATCCCGTTTCTAAATTAAATGCTGAAGCCATCTGTTGTAATTGAAGGGTTTCCGGCCATGCTAGTAATACTATTGAATCTATTATCTGAAGTGCCCAGTGATTTATTGAGATTGCTGAAAGAGTCCAATTAGGATTTGCAATTGTCAATATGCCCATGACAAATTCCCAAACTCCTATCACTATTGATACATAAACGCCATATTTGGGAGAAATTAGTCCAAGAGTATTGAAAAGTGCCCCATATGCTGCCAAGACTAAGAAAGTGGCAAATCCAATCCCCAACCAAACAGGAATATCAGATATACGAAAAATTTCTTCACCGGGGCCCAATAATGATGTAATTATGCCAACTAATAATGATAAAATTATAACATAACTTCCAGTAACTGACAAATATCCAAGAAGCCTGTATGCGATAAATTCTCCACGATGAATAGGTTTTGATAACAAATAATGTAAAGTACCATTTTCGGTTTCATCCCTAATTAATCCAAGTGCAAGAAATAGAGGTAAAAATAATCCGAGTAATATTACGAATGCCATCTTACCTACTCCTATGATGAATGTTCTGTGACTAGATTCTCCCATATATTTCTCATCATCTGGATCTTCATCAACATTGGAATCGGGAGATATAGAAGATATTTCATCCCCATTTGCATCGACTTCCCATAACACATCACAAATGATTCCATTATTATTTTTATCTTCATCAAATGGATCACCAAAATAATCGAAATAGAATGCTGATTCGGTATTATCTACATTCCAGTTTTCCCTAGTGCAATCTCCATCATCATCAAAACCTTGGCTAGTTTGAAGTAAATTGCCATTCCAATCTATATCATCTTCATTTATGTACATTGATTGCGGATCAGGTTCAATAAAGAACGCTTCAGTATAGTAGCCCCAATTCATGCTACTATCTAATGGGACTTCGATAGTTCCATTTGCTTTGAATTTACCATATACAAAGAATTCATCATCCGAATAATAACAAGCATAACCCCAATATTCTGGAGACC
>JBKEHQ010000091.1:0-4640 GCA_046710875.1 Candidatus Thalassarchaeaceae archaeon | reverse complement strand
TAGTCGCGGCACCATTGGTATGCCGAGTAGACGTTGAAAGTTAACCATTATCATATCTATTCTATGAATTAAACTAAAAGTAGTAAAAAGCAACCGATACTCGGTAAACTATGGATAGAGGTACAGTATTAATTACGGGGGCATCAAAAAGAATTGGTAGGGCTATTTCATTGATGCTTGCATCTGAAGGATATTCAATCGCAATTCATTACAATAATTCACATCAAGCGGCACTTGAATTATCAAATAAGATAAAATTTGAGGGAGGAAATTCTGAAATTTTTCATGCCGATCTTTCGAATTCGGACTCTGCATCAAATTTAATTAATGACGTTAAATCTAGACTTGGTACAATTTCAGGGTTAGTCAATAATGCATCTATGTTTATTTATGATGATATCTCGAATTTAACCTCGAATTTATGGGATTCGCATATGAATATTAATGCCAAAGCGCCTGCTTTACTCATTAAAGAACTATCAAAATCAACTCAAAATGACAAAAGAGCATCGGTCGTAAACATCCTCGATCAGAAGATTGCTAACCCCTCTCCGGACCATATATCATATACTGCATCTAGATATGCATTATTGGGGTTAACTGATGCTCTTGCTCGTGGCCTAGCCCCCAATATAAGAATCAATGCAGTAGCTCCTGGGCACACAATGCCTAGTGATGATCAATCAATAATTGGTTTTAATAAAGCACAAAATGAGTCTCCTTTAGGTTTTGGACCAAGCCCTAGTGACATAGCGCAAGCAGTATCATTTTTAATAAATGCAAGGGCAATAACTGGTCAGATTATCTATGTGGACTGCGGAGAAAGATTTTTGTCAAGAAAGCGAGATGTTCTATTTGAAACGGAGGAGTAATTGTGATAAAGAATAAAATATTTACACATAATATTGGCGATGACAAATCATATGATATAATTTTCATGGAAGATGTAATAAGAAATATTGATATTGGAATACATGATTATGAAAAAGATGTCCCCCAGAGAGTAAGTTTTGACTTGTATGTTAAAATATCTATGTCAAATAATGCATTTGATGATGATATTAATAATGTTGTTAATTATGAATATCTTATAAAAATATTAGATTCAATAATTGATAATAATAGATTTTCTCTTCTTGAGACTTTGGGCAAATGCATTATGGAGGAAGTATTGTCTCCTAATCAAGTCCAAGGTGCTACGTTAGTAATATCAAAATTAGATATTTTAAAATCTGGAAAAATAGGATATTCCATGACTAGAAAAAAGTAATTATTCATAAAATGGTGCTGGGAGTGGGATTTGAACCCACGAAGGCCTTGCCACCGGAGCTTAAGTCCGGCCCCTTTGACCGCTCGGGTATCCCAGCAAGCCTAGCGCCGAGGCTTCCTGCTTTGAATCGAACTGATAATTTAATGCAATATTTGATGCATATGTAGTACTATTGTCCCGAACGTTTTAACAATCTAATTATATCGGACAGGTATGGAGAACTATTACACATCAGTTGAACGTAACAAAAGTACTCTAATTGCTGTTTTTCTCGCATTATTAATTTTAGCACCGATTTATATCGCTTCAACCCCTAATTTAGAACTCCATAACCAAGAAAACAAGAAATTTGAAAACTCTCAAGATACTAATTTGTATAGATTATATTTTGCGGAAAATGATAATAATGGTTCTTCCGATGGTGATGGATTAATTACGACTAAAATTCCGGAAGATGGAGGGCAAGCAACTGCTAATGCATTAGATAACACAATTCAATTCTCTACAGCCAAACTTAGGTCTGCCTTGGATTTTACAACACGTAGTTTACAAGGTAATAATGATTATTATATTCCATTAAATTTATTCTTAAGGGCCTCAGGACCTAGCGGTTCTACTGTAGATTGGACAGTCACTATGAAAGCATCCGGCTCCTCAATAGGTTCTGTTACATTGACTTTCGATGCCTGCAATTCTGGAATAGGTAGCAGTTGTGAGGATTTCGATTATGAAGTGTTTGAAGTAAGTGTTGGATCTAGGGAACAATTTTCTGTTTCTAAAGATGAAAGGTTAGAAATTATCATAGAAGCATCAATGGATAATTGCGATGGCGGAGGGCTATTCTCCTCTTGTGAAGCTGAAATTGCATGGAATGAAATTGATGGTGATGGCAATAGATTTTCAAGTATGGAAGTTAATGCCAATGCAATAGCTGATAGTTTAGTGCTTTTACAAAGAGAAGGTTCTGAATTAGTTGAAGGGCCTGAATTAGAATGGTACCCAAATGATATATTTTCTGAGAGGACAATGCAATTTACATTTGATGTAAAAAGTGCCTTTGGAAGATATGATATCTCCGATGTTCAACTTTTGATGAGGGATCCAAATGGCGTTTATCGTATTGATAAAGAAATCCAAAGTCAAAATAATGAGGATATTGAAGATACTAGTGCAGGAATATTTGGAAAATATATTTGGACTTATCCTAGTGGACTTCCATCGGGAGATTACTCAATCGAATTAGAAGTCTCAGACATTCAAGGTAATACTATTGTTGTTGAGCATGAAACAATAAAAATGTTACAATGGGGGGTAGCAGTAAATCATCGATTTGATAATTATATTGAATTTATAGCACCAGGTGAGACTACGCCCATTCCTCTCCAGTTAGTCCATAGAGGAGACTCAACTAAATCTATGCAAGTTGAAATGGAAGTTATTACAAATTTAGGAAGCTCATGGCTTGTAGAATTTGACTCTCCTGGTGGTTATACATTAAGTCAAGGGGGCGATGTATTAAATCCAATTCTATCAATTACCGCACCTGATGATCTAAGCACGACGCCGGGCAAGATAAAAATAAGAGCGATTGCAGAAGCTACAGTAGAAGGGGTTCTAACAGTTGTCCATCAAGACACTCTTGAATTGGATTTGGAAAAAATTGATGTTTACCAACCTCCGGAAATTTCTCTTTGGTCTGAAGAACATGATGTTGCAATAGCAAATTCAACCAGGGGTGATGCAATTGACCAAGATATACCAAGATATGTGGAATATGGTGAATTTAATCCATTCTTGTTGGAGATTTTTAATACTGGTTTTGATGCAGACTCATTTAGAATAGATATTCTAAAACGTTCGAAAGCCATTTTTCAATTATTCGATAATGATACTGGAGAACGAATACTGGAGGATGAAGGAGATGGAACCTTTCATATATCATTATTGGAAAGACACTCTACGCAAATTCTAAAATTTAGTGTAAAGCCCTCTGACGACAGGGAAGACTCAGATATCGGGCAGATAGAATTGGAAATAATCAGTGAGGGCAATGCGTCATTGAGATCTACTATAGTTTTTACTATTCAGAGAACGTTTGGCATAAGGGCTGAAATCTCACAAGATTGCGATGGAACTCCTTTGGGGCACATCGAAGTTTCCTTATGCGCACAAGATATGGATAAACCAACTGTGGATTTAAGGGCCAGAATTCTTAATACTATGGAAAACGATCAACCATCTACTCTTTGGAGAATTCAAAATCCAGCATCATTAAATAAAAATTTAGATTTAAATCCACTTTATGGTCAGTGGCAATTCACAATTAAAGATAAAGATGGCAACTCTGTCCCAAGAATTACTCTTGGACCTAATGATTATACTGAAGTATTTGTAACGGTGACATTGACAAATCAGGTAGAAGTAGGTAATCATACCGTTTATCTCAGAATAATAGAGGATACTGAGGATGACAATCCTCGTTATTTTGATTTGCCTATGACGTTTGAGGTTGAAGCATCAGATCCAAATCTGGAGATAGTCCAAGTCTCGCCTGTATCTATTTTTATTCCTGGAGAATCATATTCAATTCAGATGAAGGTTAGAAATAGGGCCAATACTCCAATGACTGTATTATTAAATTCTGAAATCGAAGCCACTGGTTGGATTGTCTCAATAGAAGGCAAATCTGGATCTCCACTCATAGAACTCGGGGCTTTCGAAGAAGAGACTTTTACAATTGATATAACGGTCCCTAGTAACTCCAATAATGGAGATAAGATACCAATCATAATTTCTGCCTCTCCTCTTGATACTCAGCAAAGTTTTTCTGATGATTATACAGCTAAATTTACTCTAGATGCGGTTATTGAAATTTCTTCAGTAACTGAAATAATACTAAATGAATTGACTCATCCGAGATTATCTACTATGATTTTAGGTCTAGTCGGCGTTTTACTATTATTCGCAGGTATCCAAAGCCGTATGAATAAAAGAAAATGGGCTGCTCAGATGGCATACTTGGAGATGATATCCGCTACGGAAAGTAATATTGCTGAAGTAGATCAAATACCCGAAATTCCAGAACCAGTTTTAGAGATGATTGATAACTCGACAGATAGATATGAGGAAGAAGACATTGAACTTGTCTAAAAATCATTAACTGTCCGAACGACGCTCCATTCTTCTTAAGACCATTATATAATCCCCCATAAATGAGGATAGCATCATGAATAGGGTTTTATTAAATTCTGATGCAAATATAATCAACAGAAAAAAGAAATCGGCAGTATTTTTTAGTATTATAATGGTTTTTTCAAGTTTTCTCGCCTTGGAATATGGTATCTGGGAGGCTATGGCAACCACTGATCAA
>JBKEHQ010000090.1:0-4705 GCA_046710875.1 Candidatus Thalassarchaeaceae archaeon | reverse complement strand
CATCATGATTTGCTCCTCGACGAAAATCTGCTAATGGTGAAAGATACGGACGAGATCCATCATGACCCAATATAGATTCAGCAGCAGGAGACCATCGTTCACCTTGGCGATTTAGTTGAGCCATATCAAGTTCTGAACCTGATTCTTGACCTTTACCAAAATCTACAGATAAAACTCTGTATGCACTATAGTCGCAACGAGTACAACGGACATTGAAGTCAGGAGTTATTTTACTGGCGATTAAATCTAGCCCACATGAAGGGCAAATAGCGTGAATCACACCAAGTCTGATATCTCCTTTCGTAGATGCTTTAAGAATAGGGTCATCTCCAATTATTTTTGCCCTAATAATATCTCTAATTTTCATTGTATCGCCTGCAGAAGGAATAAAACGATCTACTAATTCAGTAATATAGATATCTGCAAATTGTTTGAGAGCAGGAAGATTTCTATGCCCTGAATCTGTATTTTCAACATGAAGAATTTTTATTTCTGCTGTTTTAGAGTTTATCCTACTAACTTCACCAATTACAATATCGCCAATCTCGGGGGAGTTGATTATTGGCCTATTTGGCATTATTGAGAGTAGGCCTTCCGAGTGAGTAACTGTACCAGAAAAAAATGCTACAGGGCCATTTGGACCATCATGTATACCTTTTCCAAGAGATGTTTCCTCAGGAACTTGTATTGGCGATCCGGGAGTAACAAAGTCGCCTGGACTAGCAATCATTGAACTGGGGAGTCTGCTGCCCTCTATGAACGGTACGGTCATAGAGAGATTTAGATTTAATCTTTTGATACACGCCAGAAACCAGCAATTGTCTTGCCCCTTTGCCTATTATGGTGCATATATTTTGCTGGTAAAGCAAAATCTGCTTCGCCATATTTTTCAACTGACCAGCCCGCATTTTCAAATAATTTAGATATATGAGTAGCATTAGAACTGTGTAGTATGTGGGCAGTTTTTCCACTAGCAAGAATAGCATCAAGAAAAGGTCGGTCTGCTTTCTCCAATTGCCTCCCCCAGGGAGGATTTGTAATTATTACATCGCTATCTATAATCGGAAGATTATCTTCACTAATATGTTGATTAATTACCTTGGAGGATTTTATTAATGATTCATTAATTAAATTATCTTTTATTACTTTGCACGCATTTGAATCTGATTCAAAAAATATAGATTTTTTTGCCCCGGCTAGCTGGCAACCTATTCCTAAAATTCCATTTCCTGCACCCAAATCTGTAACAGTAGATGAATAATTAATATCTCCAAATGACAATATATCGGAAATCCAACGTGCAGCTAAATTTCCAGTTATACTATATTGCTCTAAATCTAAATTATTGCCAGGATGGGCCTGCAGATTTGAAAGTCTTATTGCTAATTGGCGCAATTTCATATTTATTCCAAAGCGGGTTTACGTTTCAAATACATTATTATATTTTGTAATTAATGCCTTAAATGATTTTTATCAACATGGTGAATACCCTCTGCAAGTAATAATTCTGCAATGAGGACTCCATAACCTGCTGCGCCACGGATTGTATTATCTGCAACAACTTTGAAACGTAACTTTTTATCGCTAATTTCTATTTCCCCCAAGGAAACACCCATTGCTGCATTAAGATCTATATCTGGTTCTCTTGAATCGGATCCTGCCCATCTGTGATTATCAATATCAATTTTACCAGTTATGAAGTTAATTATTTTACTTGAAGAAGGAAGGTTTAATTTATTTAAATTAATTGTAGAATTTTGCCATACTTGAATTACTTCATGTGCACTTATTTCATTTTCGAAAATAATTTCCATTTCTGCAAGATGGCCATATTCGCCATTGCTTCTTGAACATTGGGCATTGATATCAATGTCATTGTGAGTAATTATACCATTTTCTAAACTACCAAATATTTTTTTTAATTCTCTTATTATACTTTCATTTTCACCGATAATTGCAGAATCAATTGACATACCATTTCTACCATTAATGAGCATTTTTCTCCCCCCTCCTGATAGAGATTGTTCAGTCCTTATGTTTATGGATGTTAATTTAAAATTAGAAAATAAAGGGGATAATGTGAGAGCGATGGGCACCACCATGCAATTACAACATGAAATTAAATTCCCTCCGTTAAAATTCTGAGATTTAATTAATCTTAGATGGCCCGGATTTACTTCTGGTATTATTAAGGGAACATTATTTTTCATTCGGTGGATCATGGCATGGCTGATTACTAAAAAACCAGCATTTGCTAATTTTTCTTCAACTAAATCTGCTGCATTATCAGGTATTGCTGAAAATATAATTTCTACTTTTTCCTTTTTTAATTCGGCAATTAAATTTTCCATATTGTCAAGGCCTTGGACAATAATATTTGGTAAATCAGGCCTTATTTCATCTAGAGCCCATGGTAAATCAGAAATATTCTTCCCTTCTGTAGAATTAGAACCTATTATTGATACAGGTATTAACCAATTATGATTAATGAGTCTTTGAAGGTACCTTTGTGCAACCAAGCCTCTTGCGCCGAATATTGCACAATGGACCCTTCCAATACTAGCCATAGCAACGGCATACACTCAAAGTACCTAAGAATGACTGATTATTGAGTAAATATGATTTAAATTTACTAAGTTTAATAACTGCCATTTTAAATTATGTCATATGGTATATGCTACGACCATTATTCTAATATTTTTATTAATAATTTTAATTACTTTTATCATTTGGCAAATTATGTCGCAAATTATGTCAAGGATAATAGAAAAGAGCCACATAGAAAGTGATATGATAATTGCAGAAATTAAGGCACGAGAATTAGAGAGAAAGGAGATGGAAAGTGAGAGAAAAAATATAATGGAAAATTCTTTCAAAGTAATGGCAATGCAGGCATTTGAAGATTTAAAAAATGATGTAGAACGTGAAAAGAAGGATGATTTTAAAAGAGTTACAGATGATTTTTCAAACATATTGAAAGATTATAAAGGTACTATGGACGCAATGGAAGTATCAATGATAAATAGGGAATCCGCACTTAGAGAAAAGGTAGAAAATGTATCTCAATTAGGATTGAAATTATCTGATGATACCAAAAATCTAACAAGGGCGCTAAAAGGAGATTCTCAATTACAGGGGGCTTGGGGCGAAGTAGTAGTTGAGAATTTGCTTCAAAATATGGGATTTGTTTGCGATAGAGATTATATCAAGCAATATAGTGAAACATCTGCAGACAAAACTCGTAAAATTGCAGACTTCGTAATTAATCTTCCAGGGAATAAACAAGTAGTTATTGATTCAAAAGTTTCTTTGACTGCATATAATGATTTTGTAAATGCAGATGATGAAATGATAGCAACTTCATCTATGGAAAGATTATGTAAATCAATTAGAATGCACGCATTGACCCTTTCGGATAAAAATTATCAATATATGAAATCAATTCAAACATTAGATTTTGTTCTGATGGTTGTGCCATTAGAAAGTGCATATATTGCTGCACTACACCATAATCCTACTTTATACGACGATATGATTGGAAATAGAAGGGTAAAAATTGTAAGTGGAACTACAATAATGATTGCTTTAATATTGATTAAAGAATTGTGGAAAAAGGAGAATCAGAGTAAAAATCAGATTGAGCTAGTTGAAAGAGCGGGATTGCTTTATGATCAAATCGTTTTATTTCTAGAGTCTTTTACTAGTATTGGTTTTGAGTTAAAACAAGCATCAGAGAAGTTTGATGAAGCGGAAAAAAGATTAGTCTCTGGGAAAGGAAATGTCATCAGGCAAACAGAAATTTTAAAAGATCTCGGGGCTAAAAATAAAAAAGAATTACGGAAAAAAAGCGGCATGAGAAAATTAGCAGAAGAAGCAGAAATATCTAAAGAAGAAGAATGAATAAGGACCCCCTAATCTCAAAACATGATTAATTGGCAGACGGGTAGCTATCACCCAATAATTCATCTTCCCGATGAATATGAAGTCAGAGATTTCACTCAAGGAATTTATACGCCCTCTAAATATGAATATGACATAGGAAAATACGATGAATTAAGGCCAGGAATGTATAATTCTGACCTCTTCAATAATAATAGATATTTGCATATTGGGATAGATATTGGAGCTCCTGTAGGGACGCCATGTATGGCATTTGAAGATGGAGAGATATCTCATTTTGGGTACAACGCTGATGAGGGCGATTATGGATATGTAATTATTACCAATCATAAAATTGAAGAAAGGAAAATTTGGACGTTATACGGGCACCTAGATTCAAAGTCCATAAAGGGCAAGAAGATTGGTCAAAAAATTTCAAAAGGTGATGTAATATGTTGGATAGGAGATAAGCATGAAAATGGTGGTTGGGAGCCTCACCTTCATTTTCAAATTTCACTATTAGAGCCCGATACACATGATATGCCAGGAGTTGTTGAACCTAATTTGAGGGAATATGCATTGTTAAACTATCCAGACCCCAGGTTAATATTAGGCGCCATATATTAGATTGATGATAGATGTTCTTTTAATTCTATAATTGATGGCATTGATGAAGGATTAACTCCTTCAACTAATGCAAGAGCAATAGAGATCCAGTCAGTAATATGAGCAGCATAAAGAAGGCTTTCCAACAAGGAATGCCCTTCGCAATCGATTATCCAAGACGATTTAATGTCTAATTTGTCCATTGTCCAATTTAATCTTG
>JBKEHQ010000089.1:0-4785 GCA_046710875.1 Candidatus Thalassarchaeaceae archaeon | reverse complement strand
AAGGCATGGCGAAGTAGGATGCCATGATGTTAGTGGGACATTTCCATACCAAGTTTGGAATAGAGATTTAGAACAAAGCAGTGGGACCCCCAATGACGAAATTGCAGTAGCTGCAGTAAGTTGGATGGACATTGACGGACAAAGTGAACAAGAAATTATAGTAGCATATGGCAGGACTTTATGGGCATTTGATGGCGAAGAAGGTACATCTTCATCGATTAATTCAGAATGGGCTAATCAGCTAGAATTGAATAATAGAGTATGGTCAACTCCTTCTTTGGCCGACTTAGATGGCGATGCAACATTAGATATTGCCATTGGAAATATCGTAATATCTACAGGGATGGCCGATGTTAGGCCATTAACTGATAATAGAAGTATAGAATTTAACCCAAACGCCCCTGATCCTGGGGAAATAGTTACTATTACTGCATTCTTTGAAAATTCAGGTACTGAAATAACGGAAGAAGGCGTTGATGCCATCCTTTATGCTGATGGAGAAGAAATTGGAAGGCATAGGTCAGGAAATTTACAACCCATAGATCCCACAGGCCCTGGCTCATTTGCTAGTTTTGAAGTAGAATGGTCCGGAGATCTAGGGGAACATACTTTTGAATTAAGGTTGGATCCTTACAAGAATATCTCTCAAACTCGTTATGATAATGATTTTCAAATAAAAACACTGTCAATAATTCCTACCTATAATGCCTCATTTGAGATATCTACTGACCCAATTAGAGTAAATCCTGGAGAAAGTAATATCGTAAGTCCGACTATAAGATCAAATGGAAGGTTATCAGGAATATGGAGTATCACCATAGATTCAACTAATTTACCCCAAGGATGGAGTTGGAATACGGCACCGGGAACAGAATTACAAAATGTAGAAATTGACGTAGGGAGTACTTGGAAGCCTGAAATAAATGTTAATGCACCTAATGATGCATTAGGCTCTGACTCAGGTTTCCTTATACTGAAATTGTCGCTAGATCAAGATAATAACATTAGTGTAGAATCAACTATTGCCATAGAGGCTAATAGAACCAGAGGGTTGTCTCTGAGAGGGCCTGATGGAACTGCCTTAAGTCAAGGATATGGGCTATTAGGGGAATATGCGTCAACTTGGATAATTATTGAAAATGTAGGGAATGCATTAGAGAATCAAATTTCAATTTCTTGGGACAATACAAATTGGGGCTCAGATTTAAAATTATTTAATTCCGAAGGAGAAGAAGAAGCTGCAATAATATTGAACCCTGGGGAATCTAAAGAAATGACAGCAAATATAATTGTGCCTAGTAATGTAGAATATGGAGAAATAGTAACTACTCCTTTGATAATGTGTGTAGGCAATAACGAAGAAGAAATATGTCAAACAATAATATTAACATTTATTGCATCCAGAGTGATAGTAGAAATAAATCATTTAAGATCAGTTCCTACAGAAGAATTAGAGTGGACAATAACTGCCGATATTCCTAGCAATGAAGGATATCTAAATTGGTCATTGAATGAAATGGGAATGCTAATAAATGGATGGGATTGGAATTATTCTGGACAAGTATCATCAAATAATGAAAATATAACTATCCAGGGCGAACCGGGTTCCAGAAGCATTGGAAAAATTATGCTAAATATGCCCCATAATTCACCCCCAATGTATCATTTATTTAGTGAATCTGGCATTTCATCTGGCCTTACACTCAGATTTTCATTGGAAGTTTTACAAATTTACAGCGCATCATTGACAATATCATCTCCAATTGAAGTTCCGAGTTACATAGATATAAATGAAGAAAAGTTGGTTATTTTAAGGCTAGAGAATCAAGGAAATGGTGAAGATTCATTTGAAATGTCCCATAAAGTATTATTTGATCAGAATCTTACTTCAGATCCTGGCATAATTGTTACGTTTTCAAATAATCCATTAACTCTAGAGGCAGGGAGCCTGAGGTCAATTCCCATTACGATATTGTTCCCTCCTTCAACTCCTGCTAGAATTAATATCAACATAGAGATAATAATGAAATCAATAGGGGACCCTTTAATCGAAGATTCGAAGTTATTCATAACTCAAGCCAAGCAAGATCATTTATGGTCCATAGATGCAAGAATTAATGGAGATGAAATAATTGGTAATGAATACGGCATCGACCCAGGTAATACAATTGAAGTAAATGTGAGTGCCCGTAATTTAGGAAATATGATTGATGATATAAAATTAGTTTCCTCAATAGAATTAAACCTCATGAGTGGAGATTCGAGCATTGGTTGGATTGTATCAGATGATTCAAAAGATGAGGTCCTAGTGAATGATACTATTGAAATGAAAATATATGTTGAAATCCCACAAGAGGCTCTGGTTGGTTCAATGATGAATGTGATGATCAATGCAATATCAAATGAAGAGGAAGTAGGAAGTTTTTCTTTCCAAGTCGGAGTAAACCATATCCCAGCATGGAATGTAATGGCGAGTGATGCCAATTTAGAAATAGAGGAAAACGGATCCCAAGTAGAGTTAACAATAGTCCAGCTTGGAAATATGGAATCTAGACCTTATGTATCGGTCTGGATTGTAGGTGAAAGTGGGTGGGAGGTAGTAGCACCTCTTGATTTACCAATAATTTTACCTGGGAGTTACGCACAATTGATTTTGAATATTACAGCTCCTGAAAATGCCCTTTATGGAAAATCTGTTGAATTACATGTCAGAATAAGAGAAGGAGATTCAAGTGCAACGTCCGATATCACATTACCAATTAGGATTGCGGCAACATATAATTTTTCTATGATTGACCATGATTCTTGGATTTTATCATCATCAGGAGGATATCCACTTGTTTCCTTAAAAAATCATGGAAATTCCCCGACAACAATAACATTACAATTACTTAGTTTACCTCAAGGGTGGGAAGTTTATGGCCCAGATAAAATTGTTTTAGCATCTAATGAACAATTAGGATTGCCATTAAAATTAATACCTTCGGACGATTGGAATGGAGATGTAAAGACAATTAGAATATTATCATATGATGGAAGAGGCAATCAAGAAGAAATCTTCTTAGATACCAAATTTAGTAAGTTTTCATGGAGTAATTCTCCTTTTATAAATTCATATTTGGGCGATAGCGTGGAAATGAAAATTAATGGAATAATAGAAGATCAAGATATAATCAAAGATAATCAAGGAAATATATTAGAATGGACAGAGTTGGGAATAATATTTCCTTCCAAGGTAAATGGAATAGAATTTGGCAATTTATCAATTAATGATGATGATAAATTACAATATATATTAAATTCATATCAGATAAACTCGAGATCAACAGATTGCTCAATAACAGGAGTTGTTGGCAATATTAATTCCTCATGTGCCATAGCACCCGGCAACAATACTTTTTCATATACCATTATGCTTACAGATGATAAAGGAAAACTAATAGATCTAAAATTGGGATCAGCAAATAATATTGAAAATGAGATAATGATTAATTTAACTGCAGAAAATTGGAATCCTGAGCCAGGAGTGAGAACTCTGAAAATTAGAATATTAGATTCCAAAGGTTTTGAAATCGATAATTTTGAAAAAGATTTCGATATCAGAAAAACTAATTGGAATATTGGCTTAACGTCCATTGATTTGATTGGAATAGGGAATAATCAGGTCGTTGAGATAACTGCTGAGAGATATGGGCACAGTCAACTATTAGCAGCAGATTGTAAAATAACTCTAAAAGTTGACGACTATGAATCTACAAAAAAGATTGATATGAGCACCCGGGTTATACTTACTCCAAAAACTAAATTCGATAGGCCTATTGAAATTCCCGATGGATCTGAAGTTGTTGTCACAATAGGTTGTGCGTTCCCTTGGGATATTGATTCAAATCAAGCAGATAATGAGATAAGAAAGGTACTTAATGGAGGATTAATTAATGATAAAAGAAATATAATTACGTCTTTGAGTTTAATTACTGCATTTACCATAATAATATTATTTGGTGCTGGGGCATGGTTACTTAAAAATCGTAAAGAAATGAAAGAATTTGAAGAAATGACTCAAAATGCAATAAAAAATAAAATTTTATTGAATAAAGAATCCAAAGTAGTAATTTCTAATATCAAGATAGAGGAATCTGAGCAAGATGAAATTGAGATAAAACCAACTGTCAATCAGGAGGAAACAATACAACAAATTTCAAACATAAAAGAAGATATAAAGGACGATGTGAATGAAGATGAAATGTTGGATGATTTCGAACGTAGGTTGAAGCGCATCCGTCGGGACGAGTAGATAAGAGATGATGTCATGAATAGGAACATACAGCCGAGTGCATTCTATACATTTGACCCAACCAAGTTAGACATAGAGGCCGTCATAAAGCCAATAGAGATGAGCTTTAAAGGTGAACATGAAGAATTAATAGCATTAGTTAGTAATATTAAGTCATTTCCTAAACTTCTAAAAAATAAGGCTCCAAAAATGGATAAAGCAACAATTCTTTTTATTTCAGTGATTGATTGGCAATCAGATGGAGGTGCACCCATACCTTTAGATAAAAATAATATAAAAGAGAGGATAGGTAGATTTCCTACTTCTGATGGCAATGCAATAAAATATCTACTAAATTACACATCCCAAGAAGATCATGAAAGCAGATTACATGAGTTGCTGTATAAACTTATGAATGGTTTATCTGAAGAAGATTTTGGCCTAAAGGGATATGATAAGGGAATCGCAGGACTAGAAATGATGGGATGGTTGAATTATGCTGAAGTGGGCGA
>JBKEHQ010000088.1:0-5082 GCA_046710875.1 Candidatus Thalassarchaeaceae archaeon | reverse complement strand
TAACACCCTATTCACCGAATAATCCATTTTCTTATACATTTTTAGGATTAGAGCTAAGCCCCACTTTACTTGCATTAGGCTGGTTTATGAAATTTCGAGTAGCGTTTTTAGTTACACTGGGTTCATTAATTGCTTGGTTTTATATTGTCCCTCTGGTTGTATTGTTAGATGTCCCAGTATATGATTTTGAACAACAAAGATATTTTAGAATTACTGAATATGGTGATGTATTAAATCCGCCAGTATATCCATTTGTACAGTGGATGGCATTTAAATCCGTAGTTAGGACGATTGCAATAGGTGCTATACTGGGTGGTGGATTACTTGGATTACTCAAAATGGCGCCTACATTTGTTTCAATATTTGGAGACATTATTAGGGCTTTTACAGGAGAAAAAGGTGATGAATTCATAGAATCCAAGGGTTGGTATGAATGGCCCCTAAATCATATTCCAATTTTTATGGTTATAGCATCTATTGCAATGATCATAATATTTGTAATAGGTGGATTTCCGTTTTTACCATCTTTATTATTTTCAATTGTTCTTCTTTCCACAACCTTCCTTTTGGGTGCGATAGCAGTCAGAGTCATGGGTGAAACTGGTATTGAACCAGTTTCAGGTACTTCCTTTATTGTACTTCTAATGCTTCTATTAGTATTCTTAAACTTCCCTGTCGGACTATCTAAAGAAGAATCAATATTGATGGCATTAGTTGGCACAACTGTTTTCGGTTCTGCAATATCTATGTCTGGAACCGTAGTAGGTGATTACAAAAACAGTCTTTATATTGGAAATAGGCCATATCATATATCTAAAGGTAATATTCTTGGAGTCATACCAGGAGCAATATTAGGTGCAGGAGTTGCAATATTTCTGTCTAAATTATTAGCCGAAGGTGCAATCGATCTACAAGCCCCTCAGGCTAATGCATTCGCCTCATTCACAATAATTCTTGCCGAGGGAGAAGGAGACTGGATTGCCCTTGGCTTGGGATTCGCTTTGGGGGGTTTTGTAGAATGGGCTACTGGAATGGGAACATCATTCGGTTTAGGAATGTATCTCCCAACGCCAATTACATTCCCTATGTTGGCAGGTGGTGCTGCCCGCGATTGGTGGGAAAAGAGAAGATTACAACCTAAAGTAGAGGCTATTAGATTAGAGAAAGGCCCTGAAGAAGCTGAAAAAAGTAGGGCATTATTACTTCTCTTTACATTCATGATTGCCGCTGGCGCTATGACGGGAGAAGCATTCCATGGAGTAGAATCAGCAATTCTTGCTGTTGCTGATGAAATTGAAGTAGAACAAAATTATGAGTTTGGCACATGGGCTGATGAAACATACTTAGATGAAATTCTTGGTATTCAAAGTAATGACTTTGAATCAGTTATCATTTATGCCGAAGAAAAAAATTGTTTATATGAAGAAAGAATTAGAGGATTATCGGGATTATCAGGATGCCCAGATACAAATTCTGGTTTGATAGTAGATAATGCCCCATGTAGGGTAATATCTTCTGAATCTGTCATATGTAAAGAATCACTTGGAATTAAGTCTTGGTGGCCACAAGCTAGATTTGCAATTTTCTTAGCGGTTAATACTTCATTAATTGCCGTAATATATCTGTTATTCAAGTCGGCCGGCATTATTGGTGCCAATAAAGACGGGGAGAAATTACCAGATCAAGGAATAATGGAAGCCGAATTGGCGGATTGAAAATGAGAGAAAAAAATAATACTATAATGGCATGGTCAATACTAATTATTGCATTATTCGCTGTTTCTTCTGCTGGTACTATTTTACAATCAATGGGCGAGATACCTCCATTTCTACGTGCATCTTGGAGGATGCAAGGCTCCGCATTAATATTGTTGCCATTTTTTATATTCCAATATTTAAAAAATAATAAGTTATCAATTAATAAAAATGATATACAATTGTTATTTTTATCTAGTATTTTTTTAGCACTCCATTTTGGCCTTTGGGTCTGGTCATTAGATAACACTAGTTTAGTACACAGTTTGTTGTTCGTTACTATGCATCCAATAATAGTAGTGGCATTAATGCCAATTCTAGGTTCATCGGCAAAAAAAGGACATATAATTGGAGCTATTTTAGGCGTTTTAGGGGCAATGATTACATTAGCAGATGTAAATAAAATTGGCGATGTATCTCTAATTGGAGATATTGCAGCTTTTGGTGGAGCATTAACAGTAGTAGGATATATTTTCAGAGGTCGGCACTTAAGGTATGAAAAAAATATGCCGGTATTTATTTATGCTTTTCCCGTAACACTTGGTGCAGGAATCTGGTTATGTTTTGCTACAATTTTCTTTGAATCTACTTCTTTTTCAACTTCTCTACCTGAATTGAATGTTTTTGGTTGGGTCGATTCAATATGGTTAATATGGATAGTCTATTTATCCATAGGCCCAGGATTAATGGGTCATACTGGTATTAATACAATTTTAAAGTGGCTTCCCCCAATTATGGTTTCTAGTGTTTTATTATTGGAACCTGTTATTGGTGCTTTCATAGGATGGATATTTACAGGAGAATTAATTCTTGGAATGTGGACATTAATCGGAGGGCCGTTGATGATAATTGGGGTTTTAATTATTACCTTGGAAGAAACCTCATCATCAACTGATGATTTTTGAATCAATGATGTGATGCACTATTGTTATACAAGAATGCCCTTGTAACCAAGTATCACCTAATTTAATTTTTTTAAATTTAGATAGTATTGAGATCTCATTTATGGTAAATGGCGAATCGTCGGAAAGAATAAAACCCATTGATTGATTATTTAAATTCAAATTATTATTGTTTAAATTAGGTCCATCGATATCTAATATTGAAATATTTACATCATCACGTTCCCACTCTAATACGGTTTCTAAAATTCCGCCAGATGAATGAAAAACGCCAGTATTTACCTCCTCCCAATGGCCAATTGGAGGTAATCTTAATTTCAATAAAGATTTGATATGGCCTGCTATTGACCTCTCATCAGACCTAACTCCTGTTAATGTAGCGCCATCAAACATAACTCTTCTTGGGCGTTCATTTCCGCCCATTAAGTGTAAAATTATTTGTGAATTTTTCCTAATGCCATGTGAAATAAACAATGCCGAATTAATTGCCCTTACTAATACATCCATTCTTCCGGATAATCCTGTTAAATCATTTAATGATAAATTTCCTGAACTAGGTGCTTTGTGTCCAATTATGGCAAATTTCCTTTTCACCCAATCACATTCCAATGTCATCGTCTAAATCCATCATTGACTGCATTTGTCTTCTAAATTTCCTGTTTCCTTTCATCCCGCGCATCATTTTCTTACTTTTATTCCAATGTCCCAATAAATCTTTAACAGCCTTTTCTTCTACTCCTGATCCTCTCGCAATTCTTCTAATTCGACTTGACTTTAACAATACAGGTTCATCTTTTTCTTCTTGTGTCATTGAATCCATTATTACTCTGTACTGGTCTAAATTATTCTGCATTTGTTGTTTCTGGCCCCTACTCATGTTATTCATTCCGCCAAACATACTGTCAGGTAGATGTGATAATAATTTATCCATTGTACCTATTTTACTTGTCATTTCCATTTGAGCATACATGTCAGTTAATGTAAATCTTCCAGACATTAAACGTTGAGTTAATCTCATCGCTTCTTGCTCATCCATATCTTCTGGAGCCAAATCTATTAGTCCTTTTATATCGCCCATACCCAATAATCTAGAAATAAATCTATCCGACTCAAATTTCTCTAAATCATTAATTCTTTCTCCTTCACCTACAAAAACAATCGGTGCTCCTGTGGTTGCAACTGCACTCAATGCACCACCTCCTCGAGCAGTACCATCCAATTTTGTAATTATTGTGCCCGTAACTCCAACAAGGTCATGGAAAGTTTGAGCAACAGGGCCAGCAGCCTGACCGACTTGTGCATCAATTACCAAAAATCTCTCAGTGGCATTTGCAATATTTGCAATATCTATTAATTCCTGTTTTAAATCGCCATCTAAACTATCTCTTCCTGCAGTATCAATTATTACTACATCAGCAGAACTAAATTTCTTCAAACCATTTCTTACGATTATCTTTGCATCATTCTCATCAGGCTCACCATAAACTTCTACATTAGTTCCTTCTAGTAGTTGCGTTAATTGTTGAAATGCACCAGGGCGATGAACGTCAGCTTCTATGACTGCTACCTTTACTCCATGTTTCCTTCTCCACCAATCTGCAATTTTAGCAGTAGTTGTAGTTTTTCCTTGACCATAAAGTCCTACCATTAATACTGTTTCATTTCTAGGCCTTATATCTCTGGGAGGGCCTAGTATTCTTACTAATTCTGTATAAACCATATTCATAGCATGAGTTTCTAACTTAACACCTGGAAGAGGATCTTCTTCCATCATACGCCTTTCTATTCTTTCAGTTAATTCCTTAGTCTGCCTAACATTAAAATCTGCTTCTAACAAAGCACGTCTTAATTGTTTACTTAATTCCTTAATGGTCTCTTCATCAACGACTCTCTTACCCTTCAATAGACTCATTGAACCAATGATTCTTTGTTTCAGTCCTTCGAGTGCCACGTGCTTCCGTCCTTATTATGTGGTTTTAACGTTATTAGACCCGTGTGACTCAAATGTAGTATGCTATGGCCAATCATGGCTATCGAGGCAGTCCCGATATCACAACAACAAATTGCCTTTGCAATTGGTTTACTGGGAATATATGTCGGATGGCGAGGAATAATATCTAAGATGACTGGATTTTACGATATAGCAAATGCATCTAAAAATTTATTGTATGGTATCGTAGTTGGGATGCTGTTCGCAGTAATAATTGACAATTATATTTTATTTGGCATTGTTAACCTGTCGGTCAATATGTTAACTTTGACATTTTTATCTATATTAATCGGCATTTCAGAATCGTCATTTGTATTGTTCATATTAGGGCGACCAAGAGTTGTTGCTCTAAGGGCATCACCTCCTAACGGATGGGCACTAGGATTGGGAATGGGTGCAATGCACTCTAGTGTCCTAATAGTCCGATTATTTGATG
>JBKEHQ010000087.1:0-5181 GCA_046710875.1 Candidatus Thalassarchaeaceae archaeon | reverse complement strand
TGTAAATCAAAAAGATTTTGATGATTTTTTATCTGTTTATGCCGAAAATAGGAGACTCAAGGCAGAAAATAAGGCAGTAAAACTAGAATCTGATAAAGCACAAAAAATAATTGAAAAATCTGAAAGAGAGATTAAAGAGATTGAGAGTGTTAAAGAAAATAATCCTGATCTTATGTTGTACTTACTGGAGACATTCTCAGAAGAAGAAAATATAGATAATCTAGTAAAAACTGTGAAGAATACATCAAAATTATTCAAAAAAAGTTCCAAGAAAATAATGAAATCTGTGATACCAATAAAAAAGAAGGTTAAAAAAACCGGAAAAAGTGTTAAGAAAATAGGAAAAGGAATCGTTAAAAAAGGTAAAAAAATATTAAGATAATTTTTTTATAATAATGTACCCTAATTTATGCCCCTATAAACTACCCTAGGGAACTTTATGTATACATAAACTAGGGAACATAGAAACCCATGTTGATACTCAATTACGGATCATCCCCAGACTGGTGATCATAGTTAAGGCAAATCCCAGTCCAACCAATACGATTTCGAGATTATACAATTCTCCGGGCTCTGGACCTAGTATGCTGTAATTGTACAGCCAGTAAAAAAATACTAACATGATCGAGCATAATATGATTACCATCGCTTTACCAATGGTGGGCATAGAAATCCAAGGCATTACATGATGTTCCGTTTTGGCCTTATTGCCTTTGAGATTTTTAAAGAATACAAATACTCCAATCTCAAAACCAATGTACAACAGAATGGTGACTACGAAAAATATTACTTCTACTACCATGTTCATCATTCCTTGTTTAGGCGTATAAAGAAATGGGCGGCATTATCCCTTAAGTAAGGAAATTCACTTCAATGGCTTAATTACTTTCCACATCCGCAACCAGTATTCTGGCATGAAGGCTGAGGAGTTTCGATTACTACCTCTTTTTTCTTACGCTTCATTAGTTTAGTAGGTATGCGAATTTTCCTTTGCCCCTTAGCAGTACGAGAGTTCATGTTATTGGCAAAACAATTGTACTATTGAATACTTCTTCAGATAACATTAATTTTAATTTAATCAATTATTAGAATAATTCTCATTTGGACAAACATGAGTCCTGAAAATCACTCAACTTGAGTCATAGAGCTAGTAAATTTTAATAATTTCAATCGATGCCGAAAGATATGAAAAAAGTTAATGCTACGATATTTACGTTGTTAATGCTGACTGTCCCTCTTGCTGGATGTACTGGAGATGATAATGAAAACTCAGCAAATATAATCTCTTGCCCTGATGGAACAAGCGGAACAATAGAATGGGGTTTCGAAACGTGTGCTGAACCGGAGATTTTCAAAACCTCGGATGTATCTAATGAGACTCTAAATCTTACATTAGAATGGTACAACATAGCAGTTGAAGAATGGGGTAATTATGGGCCTATTGAAATCTACATCATAGGTGATGATTTGGATGCAGCAAAAGATTTGGAAGATGTATACTGTGAACGTCACAAAGCTCTCGACTCAAACTGGAACGAAGAATGGGATTGTGCGAATGAAAACTATCAAATTTTTACTCGATATGTCGAAGAGGGAGGGGCTGCAATAAGTACTTTCAAGCGAACTTATCTGGAATATGATTTCATGATGATGATTATGTCTGCCAAATATCCTGGCCCTGAAGAAGAGGACTACAAACCAGTTACTCTTCACGAAGTCTTCCATATTTTCCAACACTCACAAATTAGTGATGAATGTAGTAGTGATAGTCGAGATACTTGTGAAAGAGATTCTAAAATGGGCGGAAAGGACAAACCTTGGTTCTCCGAAGGAGGCGCCGAATTTATGGCTCAGTCATTGTATTCAAATCAAGATGGTGTGAGAGAGAACTATCTCAGAGAAGTAATGCAACGTAAGTTGGAAATGTCTCAAGAGGGATACAATTCTCAAGATCAAACATTAGATCAACTTGGATATGATTCACAAATAAATGTATATGATGTTGGAACCTGGTTCATTGCCTATTTGATTCACAACGAAGGTATTGATGCATACATTGATGGATTCTATGGAGATCTTGATGAATTAGGCTTTAATACTGCATTTGAGAAAAACTTCAACAAAACCAAGGATGAATACTTAGCAGATTTTGATACATTTTTTACTCAGCCAGCAGAGAATGTCATGTCATTATTCTATGACAAAGAACCGGTAAAGTAATGTAGATTTCAAATCCCTGTTAACTAAAAGATGATTAAAAAAATAAATGACATAATTATATTACGTAGAAACAAATAAAAATAAGTTACTAATAATCTAAACAAAGTCAAGAATACCGAGTAAGTATTGAATAGTTATTTTAATTCCAGGTCCCTCCAGAACTACCTGGACTGGTTAGTAAAATTACCAATATAAGAATTAATGATACAAATATGATGATTGAAGTCAATAAACCAAGAGTGAAAAATTTCCATCCATTTTTTCTAAAATCTAAAAAAAGCCCAAAAATTAAAATCATCGGAATAATTGAAATTGGAAACCAAGGGAGGAAAATAAGTAAAGGGGGGAAAATAAGTCCAATTACAAACCAAGTAACTTTTCTAAAATTTCCCTCTCCGTAAGTATTTTTTTCCCTTTGGCCTCTATAATTATTTTCAACAATAGTCTTAGTCGGTGGAGCCATAGATTTGCTCCCGGCATCTTTATGTCGCAGGCAATATTCTGTAGTTCTGAATTCTAATGTGTTGCAGCCACTAAAGGCACAATTCCTCTCTCCCACAACACTAAGTCCACCATTGCCAACATAGATATTTCTACGTCATGAAGCACCAAGATCTCTTTACTAGTTTTTTTTCCGTATTATGAATATGTGGTAATTTAGAAATATAATGGATAAATACTATCCATTAAAAGGTTATTCATGATATATTAAAATTATAAAATAAAGTCAAAAAATTTTGAAACTTGATAATTTCTAGTGTTGTTATTAAATTATTACAGATGTTATCAGTAACTATTGCCTAGGTGCCGTCATAGCCCAAACCGTACTTGGTTTGTGCCAATCTCTTAATTGATCGGTTTCGAGACGTATTTGCAAACCTTCTCCATCTTCTGTATTAAAATCTATAAGTTCAAACTCAACATTCTTTTCATTTGTTCTAAATGTGTCATCGAAAAGAATAATCTGATCGACCACTGCACCATCTTTGGTATATTCCATTATCACGCGAAGATGACATTCTTGAAGTGGATTACGTAATGTACATGATTCACTACTCCCATCATGTTCTACTGTTACAATGCCTTCGAATGTAACAATGCCTCGTGGAGGCATGAGGTCAATTATGGTTGATTTAGCAGATGGTGCACATACACATTCCATGTTGTCTGATTCAACATATCCAGTCTTTTCAACAATAACTCCTACTGTTGACAAATCAACTCCCTTAGAAGAAGTTGATGTAGCAGTTATCGTATAGTATCCTGGCTCCTCATATGCATGTGATGAGATTGGTCCAGTAGCAGAGTTTCCATCGCCAAAATCCCAAACTACTACGCCTAAAGAATTTAGACTCTCAAAAAAGAACTCATGTAACTTTGCAATAATGACCTCTTCTTCATCATTATCTCCTTCATCAACCTCAATAAGGGTATATTCATTAACACCGTAAACCACAGGTGCATCTATTGAAAATGGCCCATTTGAGGAAGAACTTGCTGTAGAAAATTTTGCAATAACTGCTCCACCAGCTGCCGAAATCAACATCAACGCAACGAGAGTAAGGGCTGAAAATGTTATTTTCATAACTTTCTACTCATATCCATGCTTATCAATATCTGTTTCAATAATATACTTGTAATATTATTTATGATATGATACGATGTATAATTATTTATGAAGAATCGAAAAAATATATTTTGATGATAGATTTTTTGTAGTTCTGATATCTCCCGATATCATGGGACTAAGATTTAGCGCATTAGCAATGTCTCTAATAATTGTCTCAATGATGCTGAGCGGATGTATTTCAACAGAAGAAGAATCTAAAAATGGCGAAATTGATGCAATACCCTCGTATTTTGAAAAAGATGGTTATCGATGCATTATACATGATGATTATGAGAGATGCTGGATAACTCATGTTCCGGAGCAGATTAACGAAACTGACCTTGTTCCACTAATCATAGATCTTCATGGTTGGAGTTTGTCCGCATATGAACAGAGAGAAATTTCTGGATTTATGGAGCTTTCAGATGAAGTAGGTGCTATTTTACTAAACCCGGAAGGCTTGGCACTCGACGGAGATATATTATCTGGAGGTAGCGAAGAGTCTTGGAATGCTGGTTGGTGTTGTGCAGATGCAGTCGAAAACAATATCGATGATCTTGGCTTCCTTGATAAATTGATAGATTTAGCAGTTCAAATACACCCTGTTGACCCTGCAAGAATATATGTCACAGGATGGTCAAATGGCTGTGGAATGTCTTACTATTTATCATTCCATTCAAGTGATAAAATCACAGCAATGGCATGTATGTCTATGTACTTACTTGCAGATATCCCTTCTGACTATAATCCAATACCAATGATGGAAATTCATGGTATGTTAGATGAAAATATATGGTATGCATGGGGCGCAAGGCCAATTATTTTTGAGCCGGCTGTTTGGTTCAATAATTCTGCATACGAAACTGGTGCAATTGAGAATCTCTATGAAGTGGCAAATATCAATGGTTGTAGTGGAATCCTTCCAGATACAAATCAACCAGATGCTCTATATTCTATTCAAGCATTCAAGGACTGTGAAAACGGCGCAGAAGTTCAACTGGTTTCATTGTATGCTGGAACTCATAATCCATATGAGAAAGACTATGGTAGCCCAGATACATTCCCTCAATACGTTCCAGGAAACGGGGGACTTATTCCTACTACTCAAATTGCATGGGATTTTTTGAGCCAGTTTTCAAAAGATATTGTGAATGAGTAATATGTTCAAATGGTACTAATAAGTACACTCTTTGTACTAGATAATATTTAATTTATATGCCTAAATAAAATCCATATTGGAGAGAGATAGTAAAATGAAAACTATGCCAGATTATGAAATATTTTTTTTACCTTTCAGTTAATACTAAACATGATAATTTATAAATAAAACCATATGCAACCGCAGAACGATA
>JBKEHQ010000086.1:0-5186 GCA_046710875.1 Candidatus Thalassarchaeaceae archaeon | reverse complement strand
TAACTCTTGACCCGGCACCCATTCGGAACCCTTGCAACACCCACGCGTGAGATGCCTGTTGCTTCGGTACCCTATGGTAATATATGCACAAATGGAGTACCCATACTGATATTGCCGTTGTAATTACTAAATGCTTAAGATACTAGCCTAAAGACATGAGTCAACTAAAAACTATGATTTTTACTTTGATACTTGGTATTTTAGAATCTTAAATATGTTAATTATTTTTAATTACTGTTAGAAATTAAGGGTCGGTATGATATATTACGCCTTACTCCAATTTCTATGATTATAGAGAATCAGTTCGCAGTAGGCGTTATTGGAGTTGGTAATATGGGCTCTGCATTAGTACGAGGGATAGTAAATAAAAGGGGTATTGAAGCCAAATCAATTATCATTTGTGACGTGGATAAAGTAAAAGTCGAATCTTTATGTAGAGATTTAGGTGTGGTAGATGGTATTGATGCTAATAATACCTCAAAATTAGCTGATTTAGTTATTTTAGCATCGAAGCCACAGAATATGTCGACTTTGCTTGAACGAATCTCAAAATCAATAAAGTCTAATCAGACTATAATGAGTATTGCAGCCGGTATAACTATCAATTCTATTGAAAGTGTACTTTTTGGAGATATACCTATTGTCCGTGTAATGCCCAATCTTCCTGCTGTAGTTGGAGAAGGTATGAGCATATATTGTAGAGGTACTCATGTAGGTGATACTGACCTCGAAAGAGTAAGAAATGTATTAGATGCGGTTGGTATTTGTTTACAAGCTCCTGAAGACTTAATGGATGCATTTACTGCACTAAGTGGAACTGGCCCTGCATATGTTTTTTATACAATAGAAGTAATGATAGAAAGTGGAATTGAAATGGGCATGTCTAGAGAAATAGCAGAAAAACTGGTTTTACAGACAGTTTTTGGTTCTGCTTTACTTGCTATGAAATCCGAACTGAATCCAACAGATCTTCGAAAAGAGGTTACATCCAAAGGAGGGACTACAGATGCTGCGATAAGTCATCTTAAAGAGAATAATTATACCAAAATTGTAATTGAAGCTATTCTCAAAGCTAGGGATAGGTCAAGAGAGCTTGGAGATCTAAATTGATTTATAAAATATAGATTATGTATAAGCCTTCTTTCCATTTGTCTGTTAATTCACTTTGGTAATATAACTTAGTTGCCATAACTAATCTTTTTCCCGGCACGAGCACCATTTTTTGGTTATTTAATTCATTAAATTACAATAATATAAATTTATATAGAATTAATTGTTTATTATTTAATGCAATTATTCATATGGAATGATTAGTTGAGAAAGATATGGAAATAATTAATGCTAGTGATATTAAGCCAGTTTCAGAACATCAATTAATTGTACCTTTATTCATTTTGGATTCACTAATGTTGCCAGGAGATAGTATGATGATGAGAGTTTTTGAACCAAGGTACAAACAAATGTTAGACGACGTTGTAATTGATTCGACACCGTACGGGCATGTAATGACGAATTCATCCATACCACAGATAAAAGGCTGGGATGCTCCTTTTGATGTTGGCACATTAGTAGAGGTTGGAGATCTAGAAGAAAATGGATCAAATTTATTATATTCGGCCATAGCAGGGAATAGATTCAGAATAATATCATTAATTACTCCTGAATTAGAAAATGTTGATTTTGGAGGAATATTTCCTTCGGCCCATGATTTAGAAATGGAATATCAAGATAAAAATCCTAATGGTAAATTATATCTAAGGGCATTAATAGAAATTATTCCTAGACTTAAAGGAACTTTAGAGAGTAATAAATGGGATAATTTAATTGCATTGTGGGAATCATATATATTGCAGGTCGCAGACATTACTGGATTTGATAAGGATGATCCCCAATTTGCAATGGAATTTAATGATAAATTTAAACTCCAAAATGATGAAAATATATGGAGATTAGCATCTATGGTAATTGATACACTTGATGAACAAGTCACATGTTTGAAATCTCAAAATACTAAAGAAGTAGTGAGCATGATAGAATCAAATATACAAAAGAAGTTGAGTTTAATAAAATTTTTCCAGCAATCGAATGAATAATAATTTAACTAATTGCCATATATTAATTAAAAACAGTCTTAAGCCGATGAACTTACGATAATTAAGGTAATAATGCGAGTAGAGCAAGATGTTAAGTTAACTTTTGATGATGTTTTAATAAGACCTAAGCGCAGTACGCTTGTTTCGAGATCTGATGTAAACCTCGAAAGAGAATTCAGTTTTCGACATTCAACAAAAAAATGGACAGGCGTTCCAATAGTGTCTGCCAATATGGATACTACGGGACTATTTTCCATAGCAAAAGTTCTTCAAAAACATAAAATGATAACATGTACTCAAAAATTTTATTCTACTAATGATTTTTCTGAAGCATGGAAAGATGGAGTGATATCAGAATTTATAGCAGTAACATGTGGCTCTACTGAAAGTAGTTTTGAATTAGTAAAAAGAAAGGTAGCCACAAATAATAATTTACAAATGATTTGTATTGATGTTGCGAATGGTTATAGAGAAGTTTTCCTTGAGTTTGTAAAAAAAATAAGAGAAGAATTTCCTTCAAAAATAATAATTGCTGGAAATGTTGCAACCCGAGAAATGACTGAAGCATTAATTTTAGCTGGAGCTGACATAGTTAAGGTAGGAATTGGCCCTGGATCTGTATGTACTACTAGAAAGGTTGCAGGTGTAGGATATCCACAGCTATCAGCGATTTCTGAGTGTGCCGACGCTGCACATGGACTGTTAGGTCATGTCATGGCTGACGGTGGTTGCTCTTCCCCTGGAGATGTTGCAAAGGCATTTGCTGCAGGAGCAGATTTTGTGATGTTAGGTGGAATGTTTGCAGGGCATGATGAGTCAGGAGGGGAAATCGTAGAAGGCAATAATGGGAAAATGTACAAGTCATTCTATGGAATGTCATCATCAAAAGCCATGGAAACTCATTATGGAGAGGTGGCAAAGCATAGGGCCCCTGAAGGGAAAGAGGTTAGAGTACCCTACAGAGGAAGTTTAGAGGAAACCATACAATCAATTCTTGGAGGATTAAGGTCTGCTTGTTCATATGTCGGCGCTAGAAGAATTAAAGATTTACCTAAATGTACAACCTTTATTCGGGTAACGCAAACTACTAATGAAGTTTATCAAAGATTTAATGTTGAAGAGTGATTAGATATCCAACACAACTTGGGCAAGCCAACCTGGACCTTCAAATGAAGGAATATCAGTACCGACACCGGGAAAAATTTCACCCTCTTTAATTTCCCTAAGTATCAATTCATGCATAGTTACTGCCTTAATTTCAATCTCCCTAGATAGAAAATTAGAATCAACCCAAGAAACTTGTGCATTAATTGATAAATCAGATATCTTGAATGAGACATCTACAAGCCACTGGTCCTCCGTTGTACCTAGATAGAGGACTTCTTCTAGCCATCTGACCATACCTCTTTCTAAATCTGAATTAACCAAGGGTATCGACCAGTGCCCTGTATGAATATTGAGAGAATTAATTTCATAAATTTGTTCATCTGAAAGTTGTATTGATTGTAGTCCGATGGTCATTTCCTTGATAAGATCAGCAACATTTGAAGAAAATGCTCTAATTCCTATATCTGCAGTAGTTGGTAAAATCCACCATGACATAATTAAAAAGACTCCATAAGAGATCGATAATAAATTAAAGCATTAATTATAATTATCACAAAGTTCACCTTGAGAAGGGAAACTAGTAGGATCTTTAGGATTAGTATTCCATTTATTCTCACATTTATTTATGTAACCATCTCCATCCGAATCTATAGTTGAGTCGGATGCATCATGAGGATCAAAATCGAAGAAAAATTCCCATCCTGACCACATTCCATCATTATCCTGATCTTGATGATACACTTCTGAACCATCTGACCAACCATCAGGGCAACTAGAACCATCTGCGCAAAGATCTGAATCACTCAATATGGGATTAGTTCCATTTTGATATTCCTCATAATTGGTAAAATTCTCTAAATCATTATAAAATGTTACCCCTACACCATTAGGATTTATATGGCATTCTGAATTTTCCGGATTAGCCCATCCTGGGCAATATCTATTCAACAAATATGTACGATTAAGCCCATCATTATCAAAGTCTTCTTGCCCATCGTTAATGCCATCCAGATCTGAATCAGGCATTCTCGGATCCATGGGACCCCTAGATCCAAGCGCGCTTAAAGAATTATTATCGACCAATCCTAGACTTAACGCCTGTTCGGTTTTAGAGACTTCCCAACCGTCGGGAAGTAAATCTCCATCAGTATCGTCATCAACGGGATTGGTGTTCCACCTATTGGGTGCTTCCAAAGAATTTTGAAGAGTATCATTATCAATATCATAAATAGAATCAGATATTATACTGGAAGGGTTAAGCGCCCATCTGCCTTGTTCAGGAATGGAAAAACCAGATAAATTCATTTCGGAAAGGAAATATTTTGGATCCATGATTCCATCGCCATTACGATCACCAGATGTGGAAAAACCGGAATTGAAATTGGTCCATACCCACCCCCCTGGTCCCAAACCACATTCCAGCATTGATTCACAATTAGGAGGAAGCCAATTAGAAGTACTAATCCACAAGCTATGACTATTAGTATTCTGTTGTACTGAGAATATTTGCATCTCCCATCCATCAGGCTGTCCGTCTCCATCAGTATCATTATTTAGAGGACTAGTAGGGCTCTGCCATGGGCGAGGAATGTACAAAACTTCTCCGCCATCATTAAGTCCGTCACCATCAGTATCTGCATTATTTGCATGGGTAACATATGTATCTGAACCATCAATAACTTCTTCACCATCTTCTAATCCATCGTTATCTGTATCAAATGCTGATGCATTTGTAAAATAATGTACTGTTGAGCCATTAATTTCTATATAATGCCCAGTTATTGCTTCTCTGAAATCTTCTAAACCATCGTTATCTGTATCTCTGTCTGTAGCATTTGTAAATGTAACATAATATTCCATTGAGTCATTAAGGCCGTCGTTATCACTATCATAGGTGCCAGGGTCACTACGTACTATTACATCCCTTACTCCATTATCTACGATTCTAATTACCCATCCCATTACTTCGATACCATCTAGTAAACC
>JBKEHQ010000085.1:0-5267 GCA_046710875.1 Candidatus Thalassarchaeaceae archaeon | reverse complement strand
AAGAAAGTTTGAGCTTATAGATAAATGAAGGTATGAAAAATGAGTGGTAAATTTCTTAAAGTTAGTTGTCGGGATTGTGGCAATGAAGCAATATTATTTGATAGGGCAGCTACCCTAGTATCATGTTCCGTGTGCGGCTCGACATTGGCAAGTCCTGCTGGCGGTAAAGCAGATCTAAGTGGTTGTACAATAATGGATGCCCTCGAGTGAAAGGGGCATAATAATGGCTAATAATAATGATAATTGGCCATCTGAAGGCGAACTATTGGTTTGTACTGTTAAAAACGTTAGAGAGAATGGTGCATATCTTTCTTTAGATTCTTATGAAGGTAGAGAAGGATTTGTATTTATTGGTGAAGTTTCTGCAGGATGGGTCAAAAATATTCGTTCCCATGTCAGAGAAGGACAAAGGGTAGTCGCTAAAGTAATTGAAATTAGAAGAGGTAAAGAAAGTATTAATTTGTCCATTAAAGCTGTTTCTGAAGAGAGACGAAGAGATACTTTGCAACAAAGAAAAAACCAACAGAGAGCAGAACAAATGATGAGACTAGTTTCTGAAAAGGTTAGTTGGGATGAAAATAAAGCTAAATCTATTTCCGATGAGATGGTCAACATATTTGGAACCCTATATGGTGCGCTTGAAGAATGTGCAATATCAGAAAATGCCCTATCAGATGCTGGATTTGATGGAGAATGGATGGCAATAGCAACTACAATTGCAATAGATAACATCGTACCTCCATATGTAGAAATTAGAGGAATATTTGATATTGAAGTTTGGAGTTCCGAAGGAGTCAACGTAATTAAAAAAGCCCTAATTGCTGCTGAGCATTGTGCAGAGGATTTGGAAGAAGTTACCTTGACGTGTCATTATGAAGGCGCTCCCCATTACAGAGTTGACATAAGGGCCCCTGACTATCCTTCTGCAGAATCCGTATGGGAACAAGCACAAGAAGTAGTAAAGAAATATATGGCACCGGTAGAAGGCTCAATTAGCATAGAACGCCTTTGAAGATCTTAAAATCATCAGATAATTCATGTACTTCACTACGAGCGATACATTTCTTGTATTGACATGGTAAGAAGCAAATTGAAAAGATGTGTATCTTGTAAAGAGTACGGATTAGGCGAAAAATGTAATAATTGTGGAAATATTCTGGAAGTAGTTGCACCATTGAAATATTCTCCCGAGGATCCTCAGGGCAATCGCCGTAGAAAAAGATTAGATGCAGGAAGTAAAGATTGGATTGAGTCTTTGCCAAATACAAGTATAAATGAGGATTTAAAGGATGAATAGAACAAGAATTCATTGGTTAATTGGAAATAGTTTACCCAAACATTTAGCCATAATAGAGGCAGTCCCTGGAGTTGGTAATGTAGGAAAATTAGTAGCAGATGGTTTAATTAAAAAACATCAATCAAAAACTTTAGGTTGGATTTTACATCCAGATTTGCCTCCTCATTCAACCCTTAGTGAAGAAGGATTAATGACCCCTCCCAAAATAGAAATATGTTCAGTATTACTGCCAAAAAATAAAACTATAATTGTCATAAGGGGAGATGTGCAGCCAATAACTGCAACAGGGCAATTTGAAGTTTCCGAAGAAATACTAAATTTAGCAAAGAACAATGATACTCCGCAACTTTTAGTATTGGCTGGCTTAACTGCAGGAATTGAAGATAAGGATATTCATGTAGTGTGTGCAAATTCTAAAGTAAGAAAGACATTGGAATCTAATGATATACCAGTTAGTAAAAATCAACCAAAGGATGGCATGATAGGCATTGCTGGATTAATTGTCTCATTATCGCCATTATATGATGTTCCCGCAATAGGACTCATAGCAGATACTATTGGCGCTAGTGCAGATATATTAGCAGCAGATAGGTTATCATCATGGATAGAGGGTGCTTTGGATATTCCTTTAGATCTTGACTTAGATTCGACTAAAGAAACAGCAAAAAGGATTATCGACGCAATTAATGTGACTAATTCAATTGATGATTTAGTTAATTCTTCGGAGACCGATGTATCGAGTGATTTTTATGCTTGAGGAATAATATGAGATTATTACTTTCCAGTGGGGGAAACAATTCCCTTTCCAGTAAACAAAAGTTAATCCTAAATGCTCAGATTGAAGAGTTATTTAGAGGAATAGATGAAGTAGTTTTTATATCATATGCACAAAAAAATAGAATAGAATATACTACAAAAGTAAGAGAGAAGAGTTGGCCACTAAAAAATATTAAATTAATAGGTATTGAAGAATATGATAATCCTTATGATGCAGTTAAAAATGCCAAAGGAATATATGTAGGAGGTGGGAATAGTTTTCTTCTTACTCATGGATTACATGAAAATAAATTAATTAAAATTTTGAATGATGTGATTATATCTGGAATTCCTTACCTGGGAGTTAGTGCAGGAACTAATATAGCATGCCCAACCATGATGACTACTAATGATATGCCAATAATTATGCCGAAGAAATTGGATACTTTGAATTTAGTTAATTTTCAAATAAATCCACACTATCATGAAGGACCTATGTGGCTAAAAAATGAGGAAGGGTTTGTAAAACACAATGGGGAAACTAGGTCTCAACGAATTAACGAATACCATCAAAATAACATCATTCCAGTCATAGGCCTTTTTGAGGGATCTTTAATTAAATGGCAAAACCAAAAAGGTAAGTTGATGATAGGCGATGCAGTGATATTCCATAAAGGAAAACTACCAAAAAAGATAAAAAATGGTACTTATGTAAACAATAACTTAGAAATTATCTGATTATTTAACAACTAAAATCCGATCTGCTAATTCAGGCATATTTATTCCGGCAGATGTAAATGCTTCAGAAACAGAAGTTATTTTTTCATTATTTTTACTTAATTTAATTGCTCTTTTACTGATTATCTTCCAAGCCCCTTTTACTCCTAAGCCGGGAATAGCAGATAGTTGATTTTGTGTAACATTATTTATGTCTAACCCTATTTCAACCGCAGATATACTACGCATACCATGTCCAGTAATTACTACATCGGACTTAGTTTCAAGAGGCAATAAATAAGGAATTCCTGTTAGAATTGGATATGCCCCAATTTGTCGACCAAATGTTATCCCAGATTTACCATAGACTGAGATGTCCCTATGTTCCAAGTTTGTTACTTGTTTAGGATTTCGTATACGATTATTATGTGATTCCCACCAAACATCCCTAATTATGGCACCATATGGAAATAATTCTTCCAAAAGAGGTTTGTCAATAGTATTCCGTACAGTTTCTTTAAATTCTTTAAATATTTTTTCCGGTATATCTTGAAATCCTTGCCCTTCAACTTGCCGGATATTTATTCTACGTAGAAGTAATCCTTTATTCCTAATGTCTTGTAATAATTTCAAATTCATTTGGTATGAAGAAGCAGTTTCTCCATTGAGGCCCGCTATAAAATTTAGCCCTGGAAGGAGTTTTGGCAATCCACGTAATCCACGTTCCCTACCATAATCATTGATATGGCTGATAGCAGAAATCAATTGTTTTGGATCACAATTTAACCAATTATTACTATGTACTAATGGATCTGCAGATTCTAAACCAAATGACAATACTGCTCCATCAGATAAGGTATCTATCATAGCTTTTGTTATTTCAGTAGAAGGCCCAAGATTCTCGGCAATTATGGAAGGGTTTCCATTATCGACATGCAATATCTGTAGATTTTCATTTTCTCTTAAACCGAAAAGTAAATCCGAGATTGGTTCAGGATTTGGAATTGGGTATTCCAAATCTAATACTCCTTCGGCTTTGTAAGTATAAACATCAGTAGCGCCCCCTAATCGAATATTTTGCACACCATTTTCAATTGCAATATTTACCTCATCAATAATATCTTGTTCTTCCCTCCATATTGGGATTCCTTTTTTTGGCTCTATACAAAATTTACATCCTCTTTTGAATCTTACACATCCTTGATATAATTCAACTTCATAAGTCAAAGGCCCATTTCTACCATCGATAGTAAATAAATCTGGATGATTAACAACTGCCTTTGATGAAGCCCCTTTATTTGCCCAGTTTTTCCACTGATCTATTGATCTTTTTTTATTTATCCAAGAATTAGTAGATAGAAAGTTATCCAGAGTTGCATCTGTATCTTGAACTGTACAAAAAAGATTAGATCGCAATGGCATCCATCCATCATACCTCCAATGCCGGATAGCCCAACCACCACATAATACTGGTTTTTCCCTAGGAAATATAGAAAGGAATTGGTCTAGTTCACGCCTACTAATCGGAGTTCCACGGACATATTTACCAGGAACTACGGCGCCTGCTAGAACTACTGCACCTGCTAAATCTGATAATTCATTTTTCAATTTAGTCCTTGTATCTGGAGAAGATAATTTATGTTTATTATTAATTCTCCATTGATCTATAGTCATGTATGTGTATGGTATTCCCCTAGATTCGAAAACTCCGCAAATATATCTTATATGAAATCCAACATAGTTAGGCACTCCAAATGCGGCTGGTTCATCCTCATAACCATCCAATACTAGCCAGCCTTCCATTGAAAACCCCATTAAATAGTCATAAGGGCTTTAAGCCTTCATTCATTTACCTTCTATTACGATTATTTCTACTACTATCTCTATTTGATTCTTGTATTGACATCTTTCGGCCATTTAATTCTGTATTTTTTAATGAATTGATAGCATTTTTACCTTCTTTATAGTTTTCAAAGGTGATAAATGCAAAACCCTTAGATTTACCGCTTTCCCTATCATTTGCAATATGAAGATCAGTTATATTTCCGTATGGTGAAAATACATTCCTAAGTTCATCTTCCGTAACTTCATAGGATAAGCTAGCAACAAATATTTTCATACCTTGCGACTCCTGAGATTCGGATCTTGCCTTCATTAGAATTTTACGTTCATTGGCTAATTCTTCTTTTGATGCCTTGCCATCTTTTACTTTTGACATACAGTCCCTACAACGTATTGGTTTACCTGGAGTAGGTTTGAATGGCACTTCGGTTTTTGAATCACATAGAGTACATGTTGTTGAGTGCATATTTCTTTGTACCCTATTTCCAGATTGTGAGTTTTGTTTATTTCTTATTGCATCTGGTGGAACATCATGATTTGCTCCTCGACGAAAATCTGCTAATGGTGAAAGATACGGACGAGATCCATCATGACCCAATATAGATTCAGCAGCAGGAGACCATCGTTCACCTTGGCGATTTAGTTGAGCCATATC
>JBKEHQ010000084.1:0-5374 GCA_046710875.1 Candidatus Thalassarchaeaceae archaeon | reverse complement strand
TGAGTATCCAAGGATGGCATTAAATGGTCCATTTTCCAGAATATATGAATCCAAATATGATATTGATTGATTTGTCCAATCAGGATCCGTAGTCCCTTCTTCTTTTCCTCCGGGGGCATCCCTTATCCAAACTCCGTCAGATTCTGGAGTCTGAGGGAAATAGAAATCGTACTCCGGTAATGCTTCGATAAGGTCTTGTATCCCATTGTTAGACTGCAATGAAGCAGCACTTCCTCCGCCGCCATGTAAGGCAAGGATCTTTAGTGTTTGATTTGCAGAGTAAGTACAAGAACCATCATCTTCATTTGCTTCTAAATTGTAATTTAATGCTGTTGAATCTAAGCATCCAAGAAATGTATTATTACTATCATTACCTGTATCATCCTCATCTCTATTTTCTTCAACTGGATCATCTATAATACTGATTATTGACATCCAAATTGTTTGCTGCCCAATGCCATCGGTTGCAGTAATTTTTAGTTTATGATTTCCAATATTTAAGTCACTTACACTAATAACAATACTCCAACCAAGCAATTCTGAATTTTTCAATAAATTATCAGTTAGATTGTCATTAATAGTTATATCAATCTTTAAAGTATTTATGTCCTCATCAAATACTGTAAAGAATATCAAACCAGCATCTGATAGAAATATGTCTCCCCCCATATCTCCATTTATGGTGGGGGCATTATTTACTTCGCTTATATCTGCTTCATTAGAACTTAAACACCCTGAGAAAACACTCATGATCATCAAGGTCGAAATAACAAAAGATATGCTGACTAACTTACTTTCCATAAATAGTTTGGAGGCTGCAAAGGTACTTAACTGGAATTTAGAATTAATTAGAAAAACTTACAAAAAGTCATTTTTAAATTTTTTATTCATTACTTAAAGTTATTACGTCCATCAAGAAGTTTTCTACATCCCAATTTATTCCTGAATAAGAAACTCTTTTATTCATATTTTTATCTATTATGTATGTGCTCGTTGAATGGCCAATCTCATATTCTCCAAGAGTCTCTGCATGGGGATCTACTATTTCAGATATATTTTCATTATTTAGGTCATTTTTACTTACACAACTACTCCAATTATCATTAGGCCTTTCATAACCCTCATCACACATGCAATGCGCACTAGTTCCAGATCCCATTATCCAACCATTGCCATTACAATCAATTCCGGGAGGAAGATTGCTGATGTTCGCATTACTTGCAACCCATGCTAAGTGAGTGCCCTTTGGTATGGATTTTGTATCAAAAATATTATTTTGGATCTTAATCCAACTATCATTTAATAAATCCCAATTATGTAATTCCCAAGACCAATTGTCATTACTTTTCCATTCTCCAATTGATCCTTCCGAAATATTATAAAATCCATCTATATTTTGATTAAATGAATAATTTGCAAAATCATCTAAGTCTAAATAGCAACTAGAATCCTGTAAATTCCAACATTTACTATCCGATTTAAATGATGAATTATCTGGATTCAATACGGCAAATCTTAACAGGTTCGATTCAGGTGCTAAACTATTGGTAATATGGTCATTATCAACAACTACATTCCAAGTATTCCATACATCTTCTATTACCGAACTAGTTTCATGTGTCAAATGATCCCATTCATATCCCATTCTTTTAGTCCATTCAGAAATATGGGAGACGGTGTCTCTTGCTGGATCAATTGTAATTGATAATATCGCTACATCTTCGGAATATTCTCCTAAATTATTATGAATATAGTCTAAATTTGCAGAAATAATTAAGCAAACATCAGGGCATGTTGTATAAATGAATGCAACGACTATTACTTTACCTTCATAATCAGAAAATGTAACTAAATCTCCAAATTGATTCGTGAGGGTAAAGTCAGGTGCCGGGGGCGGGTCCTTGTACTCTATTCCTAATATTTTTGAATTTTCGTTACCACCAACGCATCCCGAGGAAATTAAGATAATTATTATAAATATTGAAAAAATAGGCTTTTTGTTCAATTAAAGTCACCTATTCTTCTACTAAAAGCAGGATGTCTTCCATGACTAAATCAGGATTCCATAGTGTGTCTTCCCACCATACTCTTTGGTTCATATTTTTATCAACAATTATCGTTCCTGTCGTATGATCTACCCAATAAGATAACAATGGATGGTGATTTACTTGCACGTCACCCTCTTCAGTTTGTTGAGTATCAATTCCGCATCCATCTCCATCTACTTCTTCCCCTTCAGGAGTTTCAGCACACACATCAAAACCATCTGCAACTCCGTCTCCATCAATATCTGAGTCATAAGTTTGTAATCCGACATCAAAATTCTTCCACACTGGTTCTAAATCTTCAACAGTCCCAGTCAAATGTGGCCATCCTAGATTTCTTGCACCGGCATAGTCGTTCATGACTGATGTATTGTCAGTCCAGGGATCAACAGTTATTGTCAGAATTACTACTTCCTCTTCATATATGTCTCCAAGTTGCTCTGAAATAAAATCTAGATTTGCACTAACTATTGGACAAACATCTGGACATCTAGTAAATAAAAATGCGATAACAATAACTTTTCCTTCTAATTGAGAAAGCTGATAATACTCTCCGTCTCCATCCATTAATATGAAATCTTCAGCAGGTATTGGGGGATTAATGTCATCTCCATAAAATATATCTGTATCTTCGGAACTAAGACATCCTGGTGAGACTAAGAGAATCGATAATATAATTATGAGGAATTTATTTTTCATATCAATCAACTTTTCTTCCTGCTTACAAACAATCCAGCGGTAATAAGAACCAATAGGCCTATCTGATATATGTTTGCTATTCCAGATTCTTCACTATTTTCTTCATCAGTCTGTTCGTTATTAAATGAATAGTCAGATGGCGCGGCTAAGTCAAGACTAGATGCCTCGGTATGATTATCTAATGATATTACTAAACTAAGTGTATTCCATAATGATCCATTAGACATTATTTTAACTTCATACTCTCCTGATTCCCACTTACCGGGTTCTAACCAAATACTGCATTCATCACTAATTGAAGATGTATTTGATGGTCCTACTTCACAACTGATATCGTTCTCCCCATCTCTATTGCTGTCGATTAGTATGGTTCTATTATTTTCTGCAGCATTATAGAATATTATTGTACTATTATCTAATACTTGGGCTTCGGAAGGTTGTAAACTCTGATTTCTCATAATAAATGAGTATGAATTTGCCCCATGCCCTACAGCAGTCGGCATCAACATAATAATTACAATAATGGCAGAAAGCGCCTTAACGCAAGTCATTCTATTCACTCTTCATCCATTAAATCAAGCCAAAGTGGTGGATAATCGTACCTTGGATCATAATCTTCATCAAACTGAATTACATAAATACCAGAAACCATCTCAGAAACATATACGAATCCTCTTGGATCATATTGTAATCCCCAATCAAATGGTATCATACAAGATGCCCAACAATCTGCCATATCATATCCTAATACTTCTGTCGCATTATCTATCCACGGTGGTCCTGCGGGTAAATAGTAGCCTACGGTACGAGTCTCTGCTAATTCTTCAATCGCCTGAAATCCTCTGCCAGGTTCAGGTACTCCATTTTCCCATACTATGTCGTCCCATATTTCTCCATGGTCAGTCATCCATGCTCCAGCATGATAGTGAGTATAGTAAACGTGCCCAGATGGCCCAGTATCTCCATTATGTGGGCTGAAGATATATCCATCAGGAATATAATGTTGAGGGTGACTTCCGTTCGCCTTCATCCCTTCACCTGGGAGTCTCCATTTTGACACTAAGAATGGCTGAGTCGGGTCAGTTGTATCGATTGTCCAAATGTATCCTGTATGATTTTCATTGGAACCATATTCTGGTGCAATGTATGTGTAGTGCCTCCAATTTTCTCCATACAATGGATCTTCAAATCCAGTACCGCAATGTGCTGGCCATTCTTCTACTAAATCGAATGTACTTATGCCGGAACAAATTAAGTAATCATTTGGAACTGCATAGTGTATGTTGTCGTTTCCTTGATTTGAATCAAGCCATTCTTCAGGCGACATGTTAGCATGACCGCCACCCTCTGGTCCGTACCATCCTTCATCTGCAGAGGCACAGCCCATCCATCTTCCTACTTCAGGAGGCCATGTTATTCCTTCTGGATCGGCTATTACTGGTGGTTCTGAAACATCCACAAGTCTCAAGCCTGCTCCCCAATAAGATGCTGCAAGTAATCTCTGATTTGTTATGGGATGAACGAAGTAAACATGATCGTGATTGAAGATTGATCCTCCGCATGTGGTGTAAGGTTCTGGAGTATAGCCCCCCCATCGAATAATCTCACGACTAGAATTGGATTGTTCTTCATTTTGATTTGGAAGCCATGATTCAATTCCTCTTGGGACATAGAAAACTTGTGTTCCTTTGTAAAAAGTACCGCTTCCCCCCTCAATCATTTCTGGATATGGATCAGCACCGAATAAAAATAAACTACATTCTTCTGTTGGATCTACTGCACCTTCCCAGTTACAATATACGGCTAAATCTTGATTGTGAAATCCTGCTGGCGGATTATTCCATTCAGCGACTTTAATGGGACTTGTTTTATCTCCCACATATAGTACATCAAGTCTATTTGCTCCACTGTTTGCATCATCATCATTTGGTATTGGATCTAAGTCACTGTTGGTTAACTCGTGGTTTACTAAAACCCAGTTATTATCTTTTGTAACTTTAATATCAATCATTCTTGCGATTTCTGCATAATATGTGGACATTAATACGATGTCATTGGGGTTACTGATATCTAATATCTCTAATTGGTTATAGCTAGAAACATATGCATAACACCCACCTGAATTATCTGGGTACTTTACACAATCTTCTTCAAAATTACCTTCAATTGCTATTTCAGAATTATCTCCGGGAGTTGGTCCAGTGTTTTTGAAATCATCATCACATGGCCGTCCAGCAACATTGTCTAACTCTGGAGGTGGACTTACATTGCCATCACAATTCAAATTATGATAATCAATCAATTTCACATTGGGTGTGGATAAACGATGTGCTAATAAGTCATTATGGGAATGATTTTCATTCTCTATCTCAATAACCGGATCAATCCAAGAACTACTCATATCAGTATCTTCATTATCATCATTTGAAAATGATAGGCATCCAGAAAGAGGGGCCATGACCATTAATGAAATCATTATTGCTAAAGGTAATTTATTTGCTATGCTCATGAATGGGCCCCTATTAAGTCTCGACGAAAGCCAACCGATGTTAAATCTAATTGCCATATGGTTTGTCAATATCTAATTGAACTATGTATAATCCTGTAGTTATGCAAGAGAGATAGGTGTA
>JBKEHQ010000083.1:0-5411 GCA_046710875.1 Candidatus Thalassarchaeaceae archaeon | reverse complement strand
GCAGGATTCCAATATAGGACTAAATCTATGATTTCTCCACTGTTTATCTGAGGGATGACATATTCATCTCTCCTTGCGCCTTCTTCCTCTAATATTATTCCAACATCGTATGCAGCCATATCTCCAGTATTTCTTATGGTCCCTCTTATTTCCAAGAAAGTATTGACATAAACATCAGTAACTGGTATCCCATATTCTTCGATAGATAGTGCCGAACTTCTAAACATCAAGTCTGGGCTTGGAGGTATGTTGTCAATTGTTATTTGTTGACGAATTTCTTCGGAAATTACTCCATTGCCACTTATTGATCGCACCGACATTCTGTGTGTGCCATCTTCTATTTTATTTGTATCCCAATCAAATGACCATTCGCCAGAATTTTCAATCATTCCAGTCTTTTCTACATTCTTTCCATTTTCCATAACGGTATAGGTGTAACCATTGCCATTTAATTTTATAATTGCATCTTCCCATTCATTAGTACCTAGCCTCCATTGAATAGTACAACCATCAACAGATTCCCATTTGCCCATTACATCTACTATGCCCGATATTTCATTTTGCCCACTTGGACTTTCTAAGGAAAAATCAATATGCCCAATTCCATAATTATTTTTAGTTATATTACTCCATTGTTCAAATTCATTTTTGGCTGCTACTCTTACGAATAATTGAGTGGCATCTATTTCATCATCAGTAAATTCTGGAATCTCTACTGTGGTGGTCCAATTTGTAATACTTTGTCCGGTCAAAGTCAATTCAGGAATATGCCATCCAATCAAAATTTCTTCTTTTGCTGGTTGATCATCTGATGGTTTGAATTTGTAAGTTACTTGAACTAATACATCATCAATACTTCCATTATCTTCTCCTTGATCTATATTCCCCCTGATTCTATATGTTTCACCTTCAATAACCCAACTTTTACAAACTAATTCGTCTTGATCATATTGACATTCACCATCTCTCGGGCTCTCAATTTCGACCCAATTTCCCGAACCAGGTGGTGGCGCTGATTCATTACCAGTTCCGGGATCTACTGGGCCGGTACCTCCAGTAGAATCTCCAAACATGCCCTTTAGTATTTCCTTGCCATCAATTATTCCAAATCCATATTCATTATTCCAAGCATAACCATCTACAGTTTGAGTGGCACTTGATCTCTTTTCAGAGTATTTCATCAAATAATCTTTAATGATTTCAGTATTTTCTGAACTCTTTGCTTCGATTAAACCTTCTTGTATTCCTACTTGAAGCATAATTGCAACAAGTCCCGCAACGGCAGGAGTTGACATGCTAGTTCCATCCTTTGAAGTGTATTCATCATCGGCTCTGTTGTTTTCCGAACCCGGTATTATTGATGATGATTGAGCATTCTCAGCAGATGTTATTCCTGAACCAGGGGCTACTACCCATGGCTTTAACTCATCTTTGATATCATCATCATCATCAGCTTCTCTTGGCCCTGAATTGGAATATGAGGCGATACTATCATCTTCTCTATTTATTGTATTTTGATCGTCAATTGCACCTACAGTTATTGCAGAATCAGCAGCACCTACTGAAGTAACTCTTCTCTGTCCGTCATTGCCAATTGCTGCTATACATACAATTCCTGCTTCTGCTGCTTGATTAACTGCCGTAGCTTCTGCACTGGTCCCAGAATCTCCTGCATCGTCTTCACCAGCAGGGTTCGATGAACTACCAAATGACATCGACATTATGTCTATTCCATTACTGGACTTATTATTTCCCCAATCTGTATCTACATTCGTAGTTGCCCACTGAATGCCTTGAAGAATGGATTGAGAATTCGATCCTCCTGCATCTGTCATAACTTTGACATCAACAAGATATGCTCCAGGTGCATAACCTTGGTTTATTCTATCGCTATCTCCTGTACCGAGGGCAATCCCCGCAACATGAGTTCCATGGCCATCTCCATCATCGGGATCTTCATCTCCTGCTGAAGAGCATGTATTTCCAGAGAATGAAGTAGCGTCACATCCAGCTACCCATTTTGGATCCGTTAAGTCATTTGGATCATTGCTATTATCATTATTAGTATCTGAAAAATCATCTAAGGAAAAATGTTCATTATCTACTCCTGTATCTAATATTGCAATTACTATGTCAGATCCATCATACCCCAATTCTCGCATTGTCTCAGCATATGAATTTGATGATCTGATTTTAGATCCCTTTGATGCTTTATCCAAATATGGAATTATTACATTTTGTTGTTCAATTAAAACAACTTCTTCTATCATCCATAAATCTACCAATGCACTTACTGGGACGTGATCAAGTACTATATTATCCAATATTGTCATTGGCATAAACCACGAACCTTCTTCATTCCAACCATGTTTTGAAAGCACTATTTTTATATTCTCAATATCACTATTTCCTGGATGCCAAGCATAATGAATAATAATCGCTACCGTAGGTTTACCGTCAGCACCTATTATCGAAGTTCTGGATTCAGATTCAGATTCACCCGCGATAATTCTTTGTAATCTATCGTCCATTCCATTGTCATCAAAATCTAACCAATATTCTAGCCACCATCCATAATCTTGGATTGGAACTCCAGCATCAATAGGTGTATTGACAGGTAATCTATTTTTATCCTCACAAATATCTTCACCGCACATTAATGGAAATTTATCAATATCTTTATTTTCATTTAAAGAATTACTTTCTTTAGCCGATTCGTAAATTTGCCCACCTACTCCTGCTGATAAATCAAATACTAACATTAGTATTACAATAAAGATAGGCGTTATACTAATTCGCATGGCTTTCTAGCCGACCCACAGTAGTCTATCGTTTAATTACAACCAATATTAGTTCATAGAATAATGCTTTAAGGCCAATTTAGATGCTTGTTTGAATTGGAACACTTAATTTTACAATTATTATTTTTTATTTCAGTCATGACTCCACTTTGGCAAATAGGACACTTTGTATGTTCTGCTAATTCTTCTAGCCATGCTCTACGAGTTTCTATTTCATCTCCTTCTTGTATTAGCATATTCAATATTCTTGAAGAATTACCACTTAGCGGAATTCCATTTTCACTCCAAGGGTCTTTGGATAAACTTTCTTTAATTATTGCTTCTTCTTTCTCCGACGGCCTAGAATAATTACTAGAATTCTGTTCCGTATCATAAAGGGCACTAGGGGCTCCCTTGGCAATAAATCTGGCAAACATATATGCAAGAAAGAATCCACCTAGATGGGCCATATGGGCTATATTGGTTTCTCCTGCAGTTTCAATCTGGATGGAATAAATTTGAAATATTTCTATTCCTAGTCGTATAAATACAATAATCCATACTGGCCAAGCTCTTATTAGGAAAAGAAGTGGAAATTCGATCTTATCATTGGGCCAGCAGGCCATATATCCTCCTAAAAGTCCAAATGCGGCCCCACTAGCGCCTATTGCAGGAACATTCGAGTCGGGATGCGTAATAATCCAAGCAATATTGCCCCCCATAAATCCAAGAAAATATATTGCTAACCAACGTTTTCCCCCCATTCTCTGTTCAAGAGGAACTCCTACTAATGCTATTACAAGTATATTGCTCAAAACATGTATCCAATTAGCATGTAGCCATGCTGAAGTTAAAAATCGATGGAAGTGAACATATTCGTTCATTAGACTTGGAATTAATCCAAATAAATGTATTGGTTCGAATGAAAAAATGCCACCTTTAAATAATTCCAGAAAATACTGTACAAATTTTACTAATAATAGGGATAAGACCATTGCTAAAGACACACTTGTTTTGTCTTTATAGGCGTAATAAAATGGTAAAATAGCAGCAGCGAAGGTAACTATTATCCAAAAATAATCACTTATTTCTAGAAAGTCCCATCTAAAATCATTATCCATCCGGGTCACCTCTAGTCTTTCCAAGAGATTGTATGAAATAGGACTTCTCATCAATAGAATTACTCAAACGGTAATCCTCACACGGTCATTCATGGTAGGGGACGCTTTGTTAGAACTCAAAGATCTAAATGTCCTCCGGGGTTCCCGAGAAGTCTTAAAAGATGTTAATTTTAAATTAAATTATGGGGAAATTGTAGTCTTAGTAGGAGATAATGGCTCTGGAAAGTCAACATTCATAGAGTCATGTGCTGGAATAGTTCCTTTCAAGAATGGAGAATTATATTTTCACGAAGAAGAAAATTCACAAAATTTAATTAGAAATCATCAAGGCCGTCAATCCAACATTCCTAAAATAGGTGTTACTTTACAAAAAGATGGCATATGTGGAGAAGAAACAGTCGAAGAAAGGATATTAATTGCCTCAGAGAAATCATCTAAAAATAGTGATGCAGATAAATTAGGCCAGATATTATCAGACTGGGGATTAAATCATCGAAAATCTGATAGAGTATCGCTTCTTTCAGGTGGCCTCAAAAGGCGCCTGTCAGTTATCTGCGGGCTCGCTCCTGCAATCTTTAGTCCAAAACCAATGCCTGTTCTATTGGATGAACCAAGCGTAGGCCTCGACAAGTCGGCCCGTATTCTTTTCATAAACTGGATTAGGACTATGGCATCTAGGGGCCATGGAATAATCATTGCAACACACAATAATGATGTTATAAAATGTGCAGATAGGATAATTAAAATTGGAAAAAAGGGTAAAATAAAGGAATCAATAGGTAAATCTGAAGGGACAATAGTTGAAATGCCAACATGCAATTCATCGTCAAATTTGATTTCTATTAGGGACTTGACTAGTTGGGCTATGAAGATGGAAATCCGAAACCCTACAGATACTGTTGGACGGGCAACTCCAGCTTTAGTAGCACTTTTATTGAGTTATTCCTTAATTGAAGGAAATGGACCATTGAGTGTAGATATCTTATCCTCTCTTATTTTATTGCCTGCATTTATTACTTGTATTATTTCTCCGGCAATTATTAATCGATTCAATGAGGCAGAGTGTGGAAAATGGTGGCACATAATGTTAGGATCGAAAATCCGTCCAATTAGTTCATTTTTGGGTGCTTCTATGATTCTGCCAATTCCATTGACATACTTATCATGGTTCATTTTAATTGGCAATAAATCAGATGATTATTCCTATGATGCATTATTGTGGTTATGGCTTCCAACCTTATCATTAATTACGGTAGGAATGGCATCTTCGGCATTACATTTCCTAGTTTCTGATTTACGTAGATCGAACTCTTCCTCCGGTTCTTTACTACTTATAGCACTTATATGGCCGTTTCTAGAACTTTCTGATGCATTATCAATTTTAATGACATCGGGTATGTCATACTCTTTATCCATGCAATCTCCAATAATTGGGTGCATCATTGCAAGCATATCTTCAATACTAATTTGGATAGTTGTAGTTTACCTTCCAGATTATTAGAAGGTAGTA
>JBKEHQ010000082.1:0-5615 GCA_046710875.1 Candidatus Thalassarchaeaceae archaeon | reverse complement strand
AAGAATCTACAGGAGGGAATTAATAATGTCCGATGGAAGTCCTAATCCACAAGCTAAACATTCAAAATATTCGATCGAAGGTGATTCTTTGGTCCGTAAGGGAGAATTTTGCCCGGAGTGCGGACCTGGAGTATTTTTGGGAGTCCACAGTGATCGCAAGGTTTGCGGTAAATGTGGTTATTCAAATCCTCCAAAGAAATACCGCGGTTTAGATCAAGACGAATAGTTTTCCCATTGCCCATCGTTATTGATAACTTTATTATCAAATATGTGGATTCCAATATTTTCTCTATGTGTATCTGAATATTGTTCAATTATTCCTTCTGCTGTAATTTTAAGTTTACCATCATGCCTCCAACCTGTCCAATTCCATTCATTTTCTGAGAAGTATGCATCCATTACTGGCCCAGGAGTTCTGAATACTACTGGAATATCATCTAAATTCTTGATTAATGCTATGGATTTTCCATGCATCATTAAGAACCAACCTCCATCTTTATGGTAGCGAACATCAGTTATTTTATCCTTTAACTGAATTATTATTTTTCTCTTTAAATTTCTTCCTTCATCTAATTCTAATATTCCTCCAGCAGCTGACCAAATTACAATTCCTGATTCTCCCTTAATTATTTTCACTATTGGATTTCTGTCTTGTTTAATTCCAATTTCTGGCCATGTTGGATAATGTTCTCTCCAAATTTCCATTCCATTTTTATCTATCATGTATATTCCCTTATTCATTAATGCAAATATTATATTCTCATCTACTTTATTCAGTGCCATGGGTTCGGAAGTAAGAATTTTTTGCCATATAGCAGAGTTTGGAATTATTTTAGGATCATCTGATGAATTTAACCTTAATTCATCTCTTCCTATTCCATCGGCCCAATCTTTTTCGAGAGGCAATGCAGCAATTCTAGAATCCTTCAATTCCCTATCCATCCAAATGCCAACCCATATGTCCTCAAAAATTACTCCAGTTACCACAGGCGTCGGGAATGGCTTTGTCATCTCTTCAATTTTATTAAATTCAAGATCTAATTTAATTAATTCTCCAGAATTTCCTATGATGACTAATTTAGTATTATTTCTATTAACTTTAGAGGGAGTGAAGCCCAATTGGATGTTAATCATATTGTTCGATTCGCACCACCTCCTTGAATGTGTTTCCGCCAAGTTTGAAATCTCAACGCCATTGGAGTGCCATGGTCTCGTTACTATTGTGCTCATCAAAAGATCAAGCATCTCTAAATTTATATAATCAATTAATTATTAAAGGTGGATGGTTAAACCCAATCGAAATGGGCTATGGAACTGTCTACAGACATAGTAAATGTGATGTTCACATATTATTAATTGATAATCTAAATCATATTTTTGCAGATAATATTGATCTTTTACATGAAAAAGAAATGAATACTAATGTTAAAGAAGTACTGGTTCTATCAAAACATGTTTCAAAATCTGAAATACCAGCGTTGACCATACATGCTATCGGACTTCCTGGAATAACCCCATATGGAGAAAAGGGCCATTCAGGAGGAATAAACGGCGAAGTTGTACCTCCGTCTCCTAGATTTGCTAGCTTATTCAAAAATCTATTAATGATTGCTGAAGAAATGAATTTAGATGATACTTTTGACATTACACTGGAAACTACTCACCATGGGCCATTTCTAACTAGGCCAACTTTATATCTGGAAATAGGTTCAACTATGGAGGAATGGAATCGTAAAGATTTAGCGGATATTTGGACTTTGACCATTGTTAAATGCCTAGGTTTGGAAGGTTCCAATGCATTAGGATCTTGGAAGGGAGAAGGAGATGTTATGATATGTTTAGGGGGTGGACATTATGCTCCAAGACACAAGTCAATTATCACTAATTCAGATGTTTGGCTAAGTCATATATTGGCAAATTATTCACTTTTGTTTGATGGTGAATATAAAGAAAATAATAATACAGTTTTATGGCATCACCCATTAGAAAAAACTATTGAAGCAACAAAAATTGCATTTCCCGGAGGTAGAATTTTTGTTCATTTAGATCGTAAATCATTCAAAGGATGGCAAAGGAATGCAATAATTTTATATTTAGAAAACCTCAATATTCCCGTGTATAGGGGCAAACAAATACTCATGTTACACAAGAATAAAAGTTCATCTATCATTGGCGATGAATCATGAGTATCTTGGGACGCCCCATTGTAGCTCTTCTTCCTTTTGTACCGCGTTTTATTGTCCGTTGGATTTCCAAAAGGTATGTTGCAGGTGAAAACATTGATGAAGCCATGAGTGTTATCAAAAAATTACGGTCAAGTAATACTTGCTTTACCATTGATGTACTAGGAGAAGAAATAAAAAATATGTCCGAAGCTTCTTATTTCATGAATGAATATAGCGCTCTTTTGGATGCAATTATTGATAATAATATAGATGCCAATATTTCAATCAAACCAACTGCATTAGGCTTATTGATTGATGGCGAAGAAACATCTAAGAATCTTACTAAACTCTTAGTAAAAGCATCAAAAAATAATATTTTTGTTAGATTAGACATGGAAGATAATAGAGTTACACAATCTACAATTGATTTAGTATATGAGATGCATAAAAAAGGGCTTAATAATGTTGGAACTGTACTTCAAGGTAGATTGTTCAGAACTGAAAATGATATAGCAAATATCTGTTCTATGACATTAAAAAATTCCGACTTTAGAATTTGTAAAGGAATTTATTTGGAATCTAATGATATATCTTATACGAATCATAAAGATATTGTAGATTCAGTAATAAATTGTATAAATCTTATGCTCGAAAATGGAGCATATACTGCCATCGCTTCTCATGATGATGATATTATCGCATGTTCGCTTGACTCTTTAAAAAAACATAGCATGGGTCCAGAACTTATGGATCCAAGGAAAAATGCTGGCATTAAATTACCCGGAAAGGGTAATGGGTATGAATTTCAATTTTTATTAGGTGTCCGAGGTAATGAAAGACGGAAGTTGGCTAAAAAAGGACATTTAACCAGAGTATATGTCCCATATGGATCCCGTTGGTACGAGTATAGTATGAGGCGATTAAGGGAAAATCCAGAAATCGCTATGCATGTTGCTAAGGCATTCCTATTGCCATGGACTAATCGTAGGTAGGGGTTCGTGGCGAATGCAAATACATTCTTTTTATCTCAGAAGCCACTCTTTTCCCTCTTAAAGTACGCCCTTGACCAGTATGTATTGCTCTTATTCTCCACTTTTGTCCATTAATTTCCAATATTGTGCCACACGAAAATATTTTATCGGGACTAGATTCTATGGTGGAACTAGTACTATAATCATCATCGGTCAAAGTTATTTTTATTATCTTTTTATCTGTTCTTATTGCCCACATTGCATAAATTTCAGACGCCATCATTTTCTTTTCCGGTTTTGATATTTTATCATCAATTCTGGTGACTTCCCAGTCCGCGCCTTCATGTTGAAATATATCTCCAACTGCAATTATCTCATCACTATCTACTTCCATGAGTCCAGATTTACTAATTTTACCCTCAGAAAAAGTAGTATTGAGAAAGATAGGTTCAGGAGGCCTCAATTCAATTAAATGTACATCACTGCATTCTAGACATCTTGCAAGAATATCTTCTCCTTTACCCTTTCTTATACGTTTTAATACGTCATGTTCAGTCATCTCTAAACACATTGGACAATTTGCGGCATCTGATACTTCTTCATCATCGTAGTGCGAAGCCATATTTGTCGCGCACAACTAACTTCTATTCAAACCATCCAATAGTGATAATTGAATAGTTGACTTACCAGCGGACAATATGGAGCGAGCCGGAGGGGGTTTGGGTTTACCTCAAATGTCCGAAAAAGAGATGTTTTTGAGACTTCTTTCAGAAGATGAAAATAGGGGAATAGATGAGCCCGAGGTAGCTTCAAATATTGGAGATCAAATGATACATATGGGCCTTAGGCCTTTATCTAGAACTATAAGATCAAGAATTAGAGATATTTGTTCTAGGATTCCTGCAAATAATGTGATTCTAGTAGGAGGAGGGATAGGACATCTTTCTGCATGGCTATTTGATTTGTGGTGTTCAGATAATATAGAAAATAATTCTATTAAAAAACCAGATTCATTTACAATTGTTGAAGAGGGTGGAAAATTTGGAATAATATTAAATCGTCTAATAAGTAGATATGATGCTGATTCTTGGTCAAAAGTAATTATAAATAAATGGCCAGAAATAGTTGCAGAAAGCTCCTCATGGTTAGCCGCCAATACTGCATCTTCCGACAATGCACCATTTTTATCAATCCCTCTTCCAGTAGATTTAATCATAATTGATCTACCAGAAGATGAAAGAATTGATGCCCTCACATCATCATTTAATTTACTTTCTCCTGGAGGAATAATAATCATTAAAGAACCAGAGGTTCCAACGGGGGATGTTGGAGAATTAGAAAGTGGTAAAGAAATGAGTAAAGCTCAAGAAAAAGTTTCTAGATTCAACAAGTGGATAAGCGCAGTAAAAGACTTTAGTTTGAATAATTCATTGAGTTTTGTTGAGCTAACTGGTGGGACGCTTGTTGTACTTCGGCGATCATCCTAAATTATAATTTAGATAAAAAAATATTTTATTTTTTAGAATTTATCATTAAATCGATTCTCATTATTCCATATCCGTAATAATCATCATGTTCAGTCTGATTATCTTTCATTAGAGAGTTTTGTGATAATAGATTTTTAACTTCTTCTATTGATTCCCTTCCATCATTATTTTGCCTTTGTAATTCCGGATATTCTTCCAATAATAATGATAATGATCCAGATACCCATGCTGTTGCAGCAGATGTTCCACTAGACCACCCCCACCAATTATTATTTCCAACTCCACTTGCCATTAGTATGGGAACTTCTTGACTAGGTGCAACTATCTCAGGCTTTTTATCTGGGTTACTTCTTGGAAATATGGGGTTTGGAAAGAATCTACCATCATTATCTCCAATTGAACTACCTTTCCATATGTCTCCATCCCTAGTTATTCCTCCTACGCAGATAACATCCCCTACAGAACCAGGCGATTCGACATCTCCGTCGTCATTCTCGCCGTCATTTCCTGCAGCCGCCACTATGAAAATTCCTAAGTCTAAAGCGTTTTCAACAGATTGTTCTAATGCATCAGTAGTGAATATCCCGGCTCCAAATCCTTGTGCACCTCCCAAACTTAATGAAATTATATGTGCACCATTTTCAGCACACCAGTCTACAGATTGTGAAATAATTTGGTCCGTCCCTGTCCCATCTTTGTCGATAGCTTTAGCAACTAGTAAAGTAACACCTTGTGCATTACCCTTTAACCCATTTTTAGCAACTATTATTCCTGCCATTGCCGTACCATGCCCTTCATCATCATATGGGTCTTCAATTTGATTAACGAAATCATTCCATTTTTCTAATTCTAAACCTTCTAATCCGGGATGATTCATATCAATCCCTGAATCTACTATGCAGAGTGTAATTCCAGTACCATCTAGATATTCAATATTATTAATTCCAGTAATCTCTCTATATTCGTCCTCCCATATTATCAAAGCTCCAGAA
>JBKEHQ010000081.1:0-5619 GCA_046710875.1 Candidatus Thalassarchaeaceae archaeon | reverse complement strand
GAAGGTTATGAGCGAATGGTCTGAACAAATAGATGTTGGAAACGTCCCAGAAAATGGAACTAATTTTGATGTAATTGTTGTTGGTGGAGGACCCGGAGGTTCCGCGGCCGCATCATATCATTCTATGAATGGCCAGAAAGTATTATTATTGGAAAAAGAGATTTGGCCAAGAGACAAGATATGTGGAGATGCTGTCGGAGGTAAATCACTCCGCCATGTAAAAGAGTTGGGCGTTAAAACAATGATCGAAGCCACCCCTCATTTTCGTGTAGATTCAATACTAATGAGTAGTTCTAATGGAACTGAGGTCAAAATTGAATTACCAAAAGAAGCATTTGAAAAAATGGAGGCTGGATATTCTCTTCCTAGAATACAATTTGATTACATGATGTTCAAAAGGGCAACTGAAATTTTGCATGAAAACGGTGGCTACGTAATGCAGGGATTTTCAGTAACGGATGTTAAAATAGAAACTGAAGGAAGTGTTCAAAAAATAATTGGAATCGATGGAAAGACTAAGGGTGGAGATTTAATGACATTTTCAGCACCTTTAACAATTGGAGCTGGGGGATATAATTGCCCAGTTGCTAAAACAATAACTGAAACTGTTTACGAAGAACCCATGAGAGATATTGAACATTATTGTGGGGCTTACAGAGAATATTGGAATAATGTTAAAGGTTGTGAAGGCGATTCTGGTGCTATAGAAATACATTTTATTGATGAGGTTAATCCAGGTTATTTTTGGATTTTTCCTGTTAATGATGGGACTGTTAATGTAGGTATCGGAATGGTTATTGCAGAACAAAGAAAGCAAGTAGGCATTAAAAAATCATTAAAAAGGATGCAAAAGGATGTAATTGCTAATCATCCACTTTTCAAAGGTAGATTTGAAAATGCAAATTTGGTTGAAGGATCGGAACGAGGTTGGCAATTACCATTCGGTTCACCAAGAAAGGATGCGCCTTCATATCAGCCTAGAAGAAGTGCTATGGCAGGGGCAATGTGTATTGGTGATGCTGCGAGTTTAGTAGATCCATTCAGCGGTGAAGGAATTGGTAATGCATTAGTTTCTGCTAAATTGACGTCTGAAATTTTTGATAAAAATATTCATTCTGATGGATTCTCAGAGGAGTCAGCAAATAAATATATGAAAGAATTATGGGATAAATTGGGCCCTGAATTGACAAATTCATATAGATTACAGCAAGTAATTAAACGTAAATGGTTATTAAATTGGTTTATGAAAAAAGCATCAAAAAAGGAATCAATAAGAGATATGATGACAGAAATGATTGCTGGTAAAGAAGCCTCTGGAGGAGTTTATAGTAAATGGTTCGTTATAAAGGCATTACTTCTACCTTGAGGTGATTATTTGGATACCACTCTCAATGAAATAAAGGCTGTTTTTCTAGATTTAGATGGAACAATTTACATGGGAGATGAATTAATACCCGGGGCTATCGAATTTCTAAAAAGATTGAATGATAATAATATAAGATATTTCTTTTTATCCAATAATTCTAGTAAATCAATAACTCAATACTTAGAAAAATTAAGAAGTTTAAATATTCCTGCTAAGAAGGAAGAGATTTTGCTTTCTACACATGATTTAATAAATTGGCTAAAGAATAAGAATGTAACAAAAACATACCTTGTAGGTACAAAGGGCATGCAGGAGATGCTTGAAAGTGAAAATATAGAAACTAGAGCAAATGATCCAGAATATGTAGTTCTTGGATATGATACTGAAATAAATTATGAAAAATTATCAAAAGCATCATCATTTTTGCATAATGGGGTTAAATTAGTTGCAAGTCACCCTGATATTGTATGTCCATCTCCATTAGGAAATTTGCCAGACAGTGGCGCATATATGGCATTATTTGAAGCAACAACAGGAGTTAAACCAACCCATATTTGTGGCAAGCCTAATCCTGAAATGATTTTACATAAAATAAAAGAATTGGATTTGGAGCCATTGGATTGTGCAATGATTGGCGATCGGATTTATACTGATATGGAGATGGCAATCAGAGCAGGGGTAAATGGCATACTAGTTCTTTCTGGTGAGGCAACTAGAGATGATTTACTCAAACTTTCTAAACAGCCAAATTTAGTTGTAAACTCCGTTGATGATTTAGTTAGATACAAATAGATTGTGATTGTATTTTTAATCATTTTTATGGGTTTAATTAAATAACTCATATTGGTACTCAATATTGTGGAGAATGGTTCGCCCCCTCACGATTTGTCGAATTGTGATTTAAGGACTTTGCCTGAAATTATTTCGTGGCCAAGTTTACCTTCACAAGCAGAATCAATAGAGAAATTAAGTGAGATGGGGGCATTAGAAAATTTAGTCGTAAAAGACGTATTATCAATAACACCACGAGGGGTGCATGCACTACCATTATCGGAGAATATTGATAATATCGGAAGTAGTTCATTAAAGTTACCTTGGTGGATTGATTTAGAAAAGCCCAATTCACTTTTACCAGGATTATTCGAAACTTGCCAAATTTTCCAAATGATGGGCGTTTCGGCTGGTGATAAAATCTTATTGATTGGGCCTAGAGGAAATTGGTGGACAGAAGTTTTTTTGCATATGGGTGCCTCAAAAATAAATATTGTTGAAATTGATGATTACAGAAGAGAGATTTTAAAGAATAGGTGGGAAAATTTACGACTAGATATAGTTTCTAAGGCATTAAATTGCGATATTGAATGGAATGGTTTGGAATATTTTGCAATAAATTCGGACAAGGATTTGTATGATAGGATTTTGATAACTGGTGGCCTAAAATGTATGCCAACTCAATTATTTAATAAATTAAAAGAAAATGGCGAAATATGGGCCCCCGTTGGTAATAATGGAGAAACTATTTTACATCGTATAAAAAAATCATTTTCTGAAAATATTGATAATCAGAATATAGCAATATGGGATGTTGATATGTTAGGATCTGTCGCTGAAAATATAATTTGCCATGGTAATAAAATTGACAAAGAGGATGTTTGTATTATCGAAGAAAGTTCTGAATTAATAAGGGAAGCTTGGTTAAATGCAAATAATAACCCTACAAAAGATAGAATTGGCCCAGATTCTTTATTAAAAATGATAAAAGAAGTGTGGGAATCAACAGATATTTTATTGGAATATGATAATATCACCCTTAAGGACTCAATAGCAAAGGATCTTTTTAAAATGGGTAATGTACTTCAAAAAATAGGAATTTTTGAGTTAGCAGCTGAGCATCACGGAACCTCATTTTCAATTTCTCCTTCTGCCGAATCTGCTTGCTACCTAGGAATGACTTTTCCAATAAATAATGACGATTCTTTAGCATGGCAGAGAGTCGCTATAGAGACGGATCCAAATTTTGGAGAATCTTGGAATGAAATAGGAGAGTTAATGATGAAAAAAGGCTTGATTGATGATTCAATAAACTGGTTTAGAGGTGCAATTGTATCAAAAAATTATTCAAGAAGGGACGAGGCCTGGATTAATCTAACAAGGGCACATATGGAAATAAATCAAACATTATCTGCATTTTTTTCAGCGCAGAAAGCAGTGGAAATGTTTCCTGACAATAATGAATTAGTTGAATTATTAACTTATCTTGGGGAAGATTTAATTTAAAATAAACTTGAATTTTGTAATATATTGAGGTGAGTATGAATAACATAGTTGTAGTGACTGGTGCTAGTGGATTTATAGGGAGCCATATTGTTTCTAATCTTCTTTTAAAGGGGAGAAACGTAAGAGCAACTGTTAGAGATCTGAATGATTCATCTAGGGTTTCTCATTTACGTAAGCTACCAATAAATGATAATGGATCATTAGTAATCATAGAAATGGATCTCTTTGATACAAATAGTGTAGATGATGCAATAAATGGTGCTATTGACGTAATTCATACTGCTGCTGCAGTTATTATTAGATCAAAAAACCCACAGCGAGATATTGTCGATCCAAGTATAATTGGAACACAAAATGTTCTAAATGCCATTGAAAGGAGTGGTTCCGTAAAGAATTATGTTCATACATCATCAACGGCAGCAATTAGGCCTGCGTCTTGGACTAATGGCGAGATTTTAACCTCGGAAACCTATGCTGATGATGCAAAAATAACAACAAATCCTTATGGTTTGGCAAAATATAGTGCTGAGATGTTAGTTAGGGACTGGTACAATAATATGAATCCTGAGTTTAGGCCTAGAATGATAACAATTCATCCATGTATGGTCTTTGGACCTCCTTTATCTCCTCGACATTTGCATGGTTCATTGGCCATAATTATGATGTTAGTAAAACGTAAGTTACCCGTTTTGCTACCTATGCAAATTAGCATCGTGGATGTTAGAGACGTAGCAGAAATACATGTCTTAGCATTAAAAAATGGTAAAGATGGAGGGAGATATTTGACCGTTGCAGGAGAGATGATGATGGCTGAAATGGCAGATGTTTTGAGAGAATCATATCCTACTAGAAAATGGCCAAAGTTAGTTCTGCCATATAAAATTGCAATTATAATTTCTGCATTACATCCAAAAGTTAGCATATCGTGGGCAAGAACGCATCTGAAAAATAAATTATATTGGAACTCTGAGCCTGCTTCAAAGGATTTTAAGATAATTTGGAGAAATCCAAAAGATACAATAACGGAAACAATACCAAATATTATAGATAATAATTGGGATTGAAAGTAAAACAATCAAAGCATGATATTTTCAATGCTGGATAGTTAGCAGGGCTATGCGGAACTCTAGTATACTAATTGTATTTCTTTTGATAATGCCAACTTTGACAGGATGTTTGACCAAAGATAAAAATATGGTAGAAGAGATGGATAATCATTTTCCTATTGAATTAGATATGATTCCAATAACAACATGGTACCATTATCCAGGAAATCCTACTTCCCCAATGGCAATTGATGCTACTGATTATATGGCAGTATTAAATGCAAATATTACTGAAAATCTCACCGGAGATAATATTCCATTTTATTCAGTTGGGACTTATTATGGAACTGGTTGGGATACATTTGAGCCAACATTGGGAATTACTTCATCTGGGGCAATTTTCTTTACAAATTATAATGGTCTTGGCGATGGAACACACATAATTAGATCCATGGATCAAGGGCAAACATGGGAAGATGTAGGTCCTTTTGGCCAAATTGATGATGACTCCGGACAAACACCAAATTCAAATGATCCTTACTTATACGTAGATAAATTTAACGATAGGTTGGTTAAATTTGATATGCATGCTCTAGCTGCTATGTTCGTTGAATATTCAGATGATGATGGGGAATCTTGGAGTATTCCATATCCAGTTGAGGGTTATTTGGCACCGCAAGATCATCAAAGTATAGCATCTGTACCTAGTGAAGACGCAATTATTGGAGATATAGTGTATGTATATTGTATCAATACTGGATCTGCTGCTGCTGGCCCTCAATGCTCTCGATCCATAACTGGCGGTCAAACATGGGATATTCAGAGATTAGGATACCCCACAGAGTCATTTGGGAGTCAATGTTCAGGATTGCATGGACATCTAGCCGGTGGGTCGGATGGTGCTATTTACCGAGGAAATCCTTCTTGTGA
>JBKEHQ010000080.1:0-5672 GCA_046710875.1 Candidatus Thalassarchaeaceae archaeon | reverse complement strand
GCCCAAATGCCATTACTTCCTTTGCACATAGTGGTTTGTTTGGTAAACGTAGTAATATACCATTAATTACCGGAATGGCGATTGGATTATTATTAATGGAGTTAATCATAGGCTTAACAGTTGAATCGTTAAGGGATAGCGATAATGGAATAATATTTCTCCACTGGATTGGAATGATATTTTTAGCTTTAATGTCTATTGCGATGTTTAATATTAATTTAAAATCAATAATATCATCGAATTCCAGAGGTAAACTTGGGATAAAAACTGGTATTTTAATGCAGTTTTTTAATGGAAAGGAATGGGCATTCGTAATTTTGATTATGAGTCAATTTATAGAACCTTTAGGGGGAGGGATAATCGGCATAATTACAATCATAATTGTTACATTGATAGTTTGTATTCCTGCAATGATTGCTTGGACATTTGTAGGAAATAGTCTTTCGGAATTATTTTTAGAACCAATAACTGGAAAAAGAATAGTTAGAATATGTGGCACATTACTTGCATTTCTTTGGGTTATATTTTTCATCAGAGGGCCACAGTTTTAAATTATTTTAATTGAGATAATTATTTATTAGCAAAATTAATAATTTTTGATTCTGCAATTTGAAGGTGTTCACTTACAGTTGGCTGTTTAATATTCATTTTTAATGCAATATCTCGCTGAGTACATCCCCTGGGCCTAGCATAATAACCCATCTTAATTGCATTATCCATAACTAAACGTTGCTTTTCATTCAACATATCTGTGAATTCTGGACTGTTTAAAGTTTCGGACCCTATCTTTACACTTACGTTCCCATCAACCAATTTTGATAAATCATTACGAATTCTAAGCAATGCTTCCTTAGTGCCGCGTATTGTCAAAGTCATCCCATTGGCATCCAAGTGGGATGGATTTACCCACCATGCGTCCATATCATTTAGAAATAAACTTGGAACAGGTCCAGACAATAATGCTTTAACTAATGCAGATTTATTAGTTTTAGATTTGATATCCAATATTGTCATCTTGCGATGATCTTTTTCAAGTACTCTCACATCATCAAATTTTAATTTAAAATAACCTATTAAACCCTCATGAGATTTTTCAAGCATAGTAATAAATTCCACATTAGTAAAAGATGAAAGCCAATTTGATCCAGGTAAATTTGAGCCTGAATGAATTGATAATGAAATTTGCAAATATCTTAAATTTAAATCTTCATTGCTTCTTGAACTATTAACTGACATCACTTACGCCCTCCTAGAATTTTACATAGTTTCATCTTCATCATAGTACCGAGGTAATTCTTTTTTAAAAACAATTTGAAATATAGTAATTATTAAAATATATAGTTATCTCATTTTATATATTAGCCGTTTATGATAGGTCATTCATTAATAGCACTTATCTCCTCGCGGGAACATATTATGATATCCAATAAAGAGGTTAAAGCATTCCTACTTGTATCTTTAATGATATTTAGCACTCAAATTGCAATTTTAGAGAGATTTGATTATTCTTCGAATGAATTAAAAGGTCTTGAACAACGATTTGAATCTAACAATGGCGATGTTACAATTATTTCTGTAGGAAATTCTCAATCTTGTGCAATTGGAACTGACAGTAAAATGAAATGTTGGGGCGATGGAAGTCAAGGGAAAACGGGTCATGAAAATATTGAAGATTATGGCGATGAGAGCTTAGAAATGGGTAGATACCTATATTTTACTGATGTTGGAGAAGATTTAACTTTCATAGATGTAGCATTAGGAAATACATTCTCTTGTGCATTAGTTAATGATAGTTCAATCAAATGTTGGGGTGAAAACGATAAACTTGGAAATAGTGTTGGATTAACTGGTTCTGGATCAAGAGGAGATGGATATCTCGAGATGGGAGTGAATGTTAACACAGTCAATATTGGTTCTTGGAATGCTAATTTGATAGAAGCTGGTGGCAGACATGCTTGTGCAATTGTAAATGATAGTTCAGATGATTCTGTAGTTTGCTGGGGAGAAAATTCTGAAGGCCAAATAGGCGTCGGCAATACCAATACTATTGGTGACGATTCAGGAGACCTAGTAGGAGGAGAATTGCCTCATGTAGATTTACCAAGCAGAGGTGGCATATCTGATCTAGCATTAGGTGATGATCATACATGTGTTTTATGGAGTGATGGAGAGATGGCTTGCTGGGGCGATAATTCTGGCGGGCAATTAGGCATCGGCAGTACAGTAACCATAGGTGATGAATCAAATGAAATGGGTTCTAGCTTAATATTAGTAGATTTGCCAACAGATAGAACCGCTATTTCGATTACTGCGGGTAATGATTTCACATGTGCAATTTTAGATGATGCAAGTATTGCTTGCTGGGGATATGGCAGTGATGGAAGATTGGGCACAGGGACTATTACTAACGAAGGAGATGAATCCGATGAAATTGGAGATGATTTGAACATAGTAAATCTCGGTACAGGATTAGGAGTATCATCTGCGGATGCAGGAGATTCGCATATTTGTGCTATTTTGACAAATAATGATTTAAAATGTTGGGGTAAAAATGACTTTGGTCAATTGGGTTACGGAAATGGATTATCAATAGGCGATGATGATAATGAAATGGGCGATAATCTAAATTCAATTTCACTTGGTACAGGAATTACCCCTATTTCAGTACAAGCTGGAGATTCATTCACTTGTAGTATAATGAACAATGAGAGAGTTAAATGTTGGGGATCTGGAGAAGATGGGAGAACAGGTCTCGGAAAAACAGGAGCTACTGGCGATGAGGCATCTGAAATGGGAAGTAATTTAGATTATGTAGATCTGTTTATGCCATTGGAAGTTTTCAACCTTGAATGTGACATTGAAGGAGAAGGCATAGATTCTGAAATAATAGCGCTTGATAGTACTTCGAATAATGTTGGAAATAAAGTCTCAACTACCCTCAGTACGGAAGGGTGTGCCAGTATGTCATATGTAGATGATGAAGTAAATGCAGGTAAATTTGCAATTTATAATAATAATAAATGGACTATTGAAGAAATATTTTTATCAGATGCAACACTAGTGAGTACAAGCATAGCCTTAGATTCAAGTAATATCCCTCATACTTTCTTTATGGATGATTCTAGCCCGTTATATTATACAAAATCGAATGGTGAATGGCTTCTTACTGAACTCTCGGCATCTTGGTTGGGATCGGCGTTGTCCGTAGAAATTGATACCTTAGGCAATATGTATTTATTCTCATTGACATCAACTGAATTGAAGATAGTAGTATGTTTGGAATCCTCAGATTGTTTGGATTCTTCAAGTTGGTCCGAGGTTGGCGCAATTTCAATCTCTTCAGGAGGATTTGGGCTAGATACAGATATATCTTTTGACAATAAAATTTGGATTGGTTATATTGATGAAACCAGCGGATCTCCAGATGCTGAGTTGGCAACCTGTTCTAGTTCTTGTAATGTCATAGGCAATTGGCAACAAGTGGTAATAAGTAATCTTGGAGATGTTTCATCAACTAACTCTTCAATTTCTCTAGATATAGGTTCAGACAATTCGATCCATGTAGCGCATAATAATCTGGCAAATGGCCTACAATATTCAAATTGTGATTCAAATTGCATTACGCCATCATCCTGGAATACTGAAGATATTCCAGATGTCTATAGCACAGGTGTACATGATATCGCAGCAGGACCGGATTTATCCATAGTAATTTTAGTAGGAACACCTGATGGGGAAATTACACTTCATAAAAAAGATAATTTATGGAATTATAATCAAGTTAGAGGAACTGGAGATGCTGGATGGATGGGCCTTGAAATTACAAGTCTCGGGCAAATGTGGGGATTCTCATTTTATCCTGAAAATCCTAATTCATTTTACCTGTTAAGACAAAATGGAATGACAACAGCAGGATTAGATTTAGATATAGATGGAGATGGTTGGTTAAGAATTGATGAAGATTCATGTGGTACAGACTTTAGAGATTCATCTAGCACGCCAACAGATACAGATGGCGATTTCATTTGTGAATTAATAGATGGATTAGTTAATGAATATCCATTTATTGGAGAATCAGATAGTTTGGCTGTTGGTGAAAAATTTGCATGTGCACTATTGTCTGATGCAACTGTTGCCTGTTGGGGAGATAATTCAGAAGGCCAACTTGGACATTCTTCTGCGGGGGCTAAAAGTGAATATGCAGTACTAGTAGATTTACCTGCAGGATTCTCTGCAACCACCATAGATGCAGGTTCTGCACACGCATGTTCTGTTGGAGAAGACTATTCTTTAGTTTGCTGGGGACGTAATTTACAAGGACAATTAGGTAAAGGTACATTTTCTGCTTTTGATTCACCAAACTATGTAACACTGCCACCGGGAACAGGTGTTAGTGAATTTGCAAGTGGGACGAATCATAATTGCATAAAAAGTACAAATGGAGACATATATTGCTGGGGAGAAAGTGATGATGAGAGACTTGGCCCAATAATTAATCCCTCATTATCATTGACAGTAACAGATAACTTTTCAAGTAATAATCTTGGTTGGACTTCAGATAATGCTTATTTTACCCTCAACAATGCCGGATATCTCTACAGGCAACAAATATCTAGTTGGTCAACATTTTCGATAGAAACAGAAGATAGAAGTTTCAGTTTCACGCCAGGCAGCAATATACAGTTCAAAGTTGATGCCCGATACTTTGGAGATAATGGTAATTCAGAAAAAATCAGAGTATATGCTGGAAATACATTAATATCGGAAATTGATTATACAACAGAAAGTGAATATTATAACTGGAGATATTCTTCATTTTATGGATATAAGACTGTTAATGTAGATATTCCTGATTCTTATGTTGATGATGGTCAAGGTTCATTAAAATTTGAAATATATTGTTCTTATTGCGAGGTAAAAATAGATGATTTAAATGTTAGTAGTATTGGTTTAGGAGGTATTGAAGATCAGAATATTCCTACAATTCTAAGCATTTCTGGTGATTCAATATCCGAATTAGCATTAGGAGATAGGCATTCTTGTGTTTCCTCATCAACGAACTCAGGTAATGAGAAAACACAATGCTGGGGCTATAATGGGGGCTCCATGGCGAATGTTTTAGGAAAATATAATTATAATGAATTAAATAGTGCAAGACCGATAAGTGTTGATCTATCTGGTCCGAATAGTTTAGTTTCTTCAAATTGGTCTTCTAATTATGTAATTAGCATTAACGCAGGGAGTGATTTTACATGTGCCATAATGGATAATAGAGAATCTCTGTGTTGGGGTAAATCTGCTCAGACGGAATCAGTAAATCCAAGTGTAAACACAGTTATTTCTTCTGGAGATATTGGAAGACACCCTGCCATTGTTTTAGACGATAATAATTTATGGAATATTGCATATTATGACTCCACAAATGGAGATATTGGAATCGCAAAATACAATGGTTTGTCTTGGGACATAGAATCATTTTATTCAGGTAGTAATAATGTAGGAGAAGGTTTAGATATTTCTTTGGATAAAGATGGAAATAAACACATAGTTGCTTATGATCAAACAGATAGTGCAATATCACACATAACTAAGTTAAGAAACTCTTCTGAGTCGATAGTTAATGACAATGGGCAGTCATATAATCCTGCTACTGTAGTAGATACAGATGGGAA
>JBKEHQ010000079.1:0-5833 GCA_046710875.1 Candidatus Thalassarchaeaceae archaeon | reverse complement strand
AGTTTGTCTTTATCCTCAATATATCTTGATCTTTCATCTCCAAGGAGCCTTAATTCATCGACTTTATTCCTGAAACGTGATTGTTGTAAGGTTATTTTTGATTTATCTAAATCTTCTTTTAAGTCTTTAAATTTTAATGCTTGTTCTCTTTCTTTACCTAAATCTTTGAGTCTGCTCTTTTGATCTTCTTCAAAAATTTCAATTGTCTCTATACTATTATCAACCTTTTTTCTCTGGTTGTTAGCCTTCCTTATTTCTTCATCATATGCAGTGACGCCTGCAACCTCTTCCAAAACTCCACGTCTTTTGTGAGGAGTCATGGTTGCAAGAGTCGTGACATCTCCTTGGAGTACTATGTTATATCCATCTCCCCTTAAACCAGCTTCGGCCAATATTCTCCTCATTTCTGTTGCTGTGCATGGATTTTCGTTAACTGAATAGGACGATACTGGATCTCCTTTTCGATTAATCTTTACTGCACGTGTGAAAGATACTTCTTGAGAATCTATTCTTAGCCTTCTTCTGCCATCTGCCTCAGGAGTATTCGAGAATACAAGAGTTGCACTCATATATTTGGCAGGTTTACCTGAACCTCCCCCATTGAAAATCAATTCTGCAACATTTGAAGCCCTGAGAGTTCTTGTGGACTTAGGACCTAAAACAAACTGAATTGCATCTCCACTGTTGCTTTTACCTGAACCATTGGGTCCAGTTATTGCAGTAAAACCCTCCTCAAGTGGGATGGTTATCTTACCACCGAAAGATTTGAAGTTTTCTAATTCTATTCTAGTGAGATGCATCCCATCACCTGTAATCATCTACGAAAAAGCGCTTATGACATTTACGGGCTCGTGTCCTCGAGGATTATGAAGGTTGAGGAACATAAGTATTTCATAGGTCATTTAGTATGCCATTAATGAAAAGCCATAATATTTATCTAAGTATTTGTTAAGAACATTCATGATTGAGACAGATTAGCGGAGTACATGCAGTCAACAGAGCCAATATTGACGCAAGGCTTAGATGTCATAGTAGTTGGATCTGGAATAGCAGGATTATTTTTGGCTGTAAAATGCGCAAAGGCGGGATTAAAGGTCGTTGTAATTACAAAAAAGGAAATATCTACTTCATCTACAAATTGGGCACAAGGTGGAATTGCAGGAGTATTGGACGTAAATAACAAGGAATCATTAGAAAAACATGTAAAAGATACGTTGGATTGCGGAGCAGGCCTATGCAATGAAGCAGTAGTTAGATCTGTAGTCAATGAAGCTGCTCATAGAATAACAGATCTCGTCAATCATGGAGTTAGATTTGATATCGGATCTGAAGGTAAATATGATATGAACAAAGAGGGAGGTCATTCCGAAGAAAGGATCCTTCATTCAAAGGATAGAACTGGTGCTGAAATCGAAAGGGCTTTGACCAATGGTGCCAACAATGAAACAAATTCAAATTTAAAAATATTAGAGAACTGGATGGCCGTAGATTTGATTCAAAAATCCCATGGCGATCCTAGCATGGGAGTTGCGGGAATTTGGTGTTTAGATCCTCAAGGAAAGGTGCAAACTATTTCCTCAACATGCGTTGTTTTGGCTACGGGAGGTGCAGGAATATTGCATGAAGCCACAACTAATCCAAAGGTAGCAACTGGAGATGGCGTAGCAATGGCAAAAAGAGTGGGTGCTGAGATTAGGGATATGGAATTTATTCAGTTTCATCCTACTGCCCTGGCATCAGACAATTCTACACCTTTTCTCATAACTGAGGCCCTGAGGGGGCATGGTGCCGTATTGATGACAAAAGAAGATTATATAAATTGGAAAAAAAATAATAAAAATAATCTTAATGATTTTTCATATATGAGAAAATACTCCTCCCTGGGAAGCCTAGGCACCAGAGACATAGTGGCTAGAGCAACAGATTTTGAAATGAAAAAAAGTGGAGAAAAGCATGTTTTATTAATAACAGAACATCTAAATTTAGAAGAATTACATAGAAAATTTCCAACAATTACAAGAAAACTTATTGAAAATAATATAATAATCGGTAAAAATCCAATTCCTGTTACTCCTGCTGCACACTATATGGTTGGGGGTATTGCTGTGAATGAGCATGGGCAAGCGAAATATAATGGTCAAAAAATCGAGAATTTATTCGCAATTGGAGAAGTGGCGTGTACCGGACTTCATGGAGCAAATAGACTTGCATCAAATAGCCTATTAGAAGCAGTAGTTTATGCAGATAGAGCTGCCAATAATATAATACAAAATATTGATTTAAATGATAAAAAATTTACAGAACCATTGCCAATGTGGAGGGCAGAAAATCTAGATATTTTGACTGAACATGCCCCCCTTAGGACAGATACTGAAGCATTAAGATCAACGATGACTTCCGACGTGGGAATAGTGAAAAGTAATTCAAGATTAAAAAGGGCAAAACGAAGAATTTCGCATATTTCGAATGAAGTAGAGTTAGTTTGGAGAACGTGTAAACCCAGTCAGGAAATCTTAGAATTACGTAATTTGGTTGAAGTAGCGGAATTAGTAATAGACGCATCCATGAAAAGAAAAGAGAATATTGGATTGCATTATAACAAGGATTTAGAAGAATGATTTTTAATCGAACCAAGGAAATTTATATGACCATATCAATAAATCATTTATTATGCATTGAATACTTATCATAATAGATCCTATTAACATGTAACTACCTCCATCAATATCATTTCGATAGGAATTGTACGCCAGGAGGCCAAGTAATATATTTCCTAAAGAAACCAGGATTAACATCCCTACTACTAAGATTGGCGTCCATGCATAATCATTTTCTATGTGAAAAGATGTACTTTCCAACCACAATGCAGAGGGTATTAGGAATAATGAGTATGCCAGGAGTAATCTTCTTGCACCATTTCCATCGGATTCTGCCCAAGGCCAAGTTAGTGATTCTAAAATAGATTCTTCGATTGCAAAAAATACTGTCCACCAATAAAGAACATATCCGACGGCTGCGACAAACATGAATGGAATAATATATGACTGCCATGATAACGGTACACCACCCCACAATAGGACTGGGTCAGAAGATTTTGAAACCCCGTAAACGTAGGATGCTAAGACTAAGATTCCTGTAAAAATAGTGAAGATTTGCACAAATACTTTATTAACTATCATGATTTTTTGAAACGCTATCCATTCATAATACTCTGCTTTAACAAAAAACACAAAACATATAACCCACCACGGGTAAACATATTATGTCGAGAAAATTAGAAGAGCCTAGTTTCAAACTGATTCAAGTTCATAATGGATTTGAAATTAGAAAGTATGAAAAAATGATTCATGCAAGAACTGTAATTATGAATAATGGAGGTAATTCTTATGGATTCAGAAAAATTGCATCATATATTTTTGGAAAAAATGATCTAAGTAAAAACATAGCAATGACTGCACCTGTTCAAATCTCCCAGAATAAAGATAATTCAGTAATGGCATTTAGTATGCCGTCCAAGTATGATATTGATGAATTGCCAAAACCATATGATGAATCTGTAGAAATAATATTAAATCCAGAAATGAGAGTTGCTGTTATGTGTTTTTCTGGATTATCAGGAAAAAGAAAAGTCACTAAATTAATTAATAATTTTAGAAAAATGATTAATTCTAAAGGAATAGATGATGAGGGAGAAGTTATTCTTGCTTTGTATGATAATCCTGGGACCACATTACCTTTTAAAAGAAGAAATGAATTGTGGCTTCATTTAAAATCTTAAAAAATAGTTTCAACGGCGGCGGCTATTTTTATTATTCCTATTACCATCTTTGGAACCATAATTTCTATTATTATTATTTCTTTTAGAGTTATTTTTATTTTCTTTTATCTTACCTGCTTTTTGACCTGGTTTAGGGATTGCATTTTCAAAATGAAATGAATGATCGTCAATAACAGGAATTTTTTTTCCAATAAGATTTTGTATTCCTACTAGATAACCACTTTCACTATCATCACAAAATGCAAATGCTACGCCGCTCTTTCCTGCTCGTGCAGTTCTTCCTATTCTGTGAACGTAGCTTTCAGGCTCATTTGGTAAATCAAAATTGAATACATGCGTGACTCCTTCGACATCAATACCTCGACTAGCGATGTCTGTTGCAACTAAAAGGGGGACGTTGCCAAGTTTGAATTTTTCAAGTGCCTTGGTTCTCGCGCCTTGGCTTTTATTTCCATGTATTGCTAAAGCTTCAATTCCTGCTTTATCGAGTTGTTTTACGAGCCTATTAGCACCATGTTTTGTACGTGTAAATACTATGCCCTTCTTGACATTGTTTTCTTTTATCATATTAACAATAAGTTTCCTTTTATCTTCCTTTCGAACAAATAAAATTGATTGTTCTATCCTTTCCACTGTAATTTCTTTTGGGCTTAAATCCACCATCTGGGCATCATTAAGGAACGAGTTTGCTAAATTTGCAATAGAAGTTGGCATCGTTGCACTAAAAAGTAAATTTTGCCTTTTCCTAGGAAGTATTTTTAATATTTTTTTAATATCTCTAATGAATCCCATGTCAAGCATTCTATCTGCTTCATCCAATATAAAAAATTCTACATTATTAAGATGGATGTGCCCTTGTTGCATTAAATCAAGTAGCCTCCCCGGGGTAGCGACCAATACATCAATTCCCTTCCTTAATGATTGTACTTGCGGTTTTTGACTTACTCCTCCAAAAATAACCTTATGGCGCATGTCTATATATTTACTATAAACTGAAAATCGTTCATCTATTTGTGCAGCTAATTCCCTAGTTGGAGAAAGAATTAGCGCACGGATCTGACGCTTATGGGAGATATTTTTTTCTAGTATTTTTTGCAATACGGGAAGTGCAAACGCAGCAGTTTTACCAGTACCTGTTTGTGCAACTCCAAGTACATCTTTTCCATCCAATAAGAGAGGAATACATTGGGCCTGTACAGGAGTTGGAGTATCATATCCTTCATCCGAAATAGCACGTAATAATTTTTTAGATAATCCTAAAGATTCAAAATTTGACATTGGCGACCCTCTTACTGAACGAGACGAAATGCTGTATTACGCAGACGCCAGTATGGGCTTTCGTCCAACGCATCTGCTAAAACACAATGGGTATTATTAAATTAAATATAAAGTATTGAGAGTGATGAAATAAAATCGCATCCAAATCATGGATGATTAAAAAATATTTTTTAACCTTTTTTCCTTCTTGATGGTGACTTCTTTTTAGCCGTATATGGTTTATCTTTTAGCGAAAGTGGTTTTGTATTTATTGCATTTAATTTATTTTCTGAGAATTTTTTCTTTTTACCTGAAGATGGCTTAATTTCATTTTTGATTTCAATATTATCTAATTTAGGGTCCACCATATTAGTCCTAGATAACATCCCATTTTCATCATATTTCCACCCCTTAGCAAACAGGTTATTTTCAGTTAAAGGTTCTTTGGGCTTATGAATATCTTTAGATTTGGAAGGTAGTTTTTCCATAGTTTTTCCGATTAATCTATTTAATTCATTGACGAGATAATTTGGCATTTTGACCATGCTCCATCGGTTACCTCTAACATTTAAAATTCCATATTTTTTCATCAATTCAAGTGTTAATTTATATTCATCTTTCCTTGAATACCCAAGTTCCGACACATAATGTAGATATTCATTTTTTAAAGGGGGATATTTGGTAATCCATTTTATCCCTTTTTTGTCAATATATTCCAATATATTTTTAATTGAATCGCGCTCAGTATATCCGACGTACCACTTTCTACCTTTTAATCGGAGAACGTATACTAAACCC
>JBKEHQ010000078.1:0-5935 GCA_046710875.1 Candidatus Thalassarchaeaceae archaeon | reverse complement strand
TGGCGGAGATAGACGTGGCGGAGATAGTCCAAACAGAAACTCAGGTGGCAATCGTGGCGGAGATAGACGTGGCGGAGATAGTCCAAACAGAAACTCAGGTGGAAATCGTGGCGGAGATAGACGTGGCGGAGATAGGACAAAATCTGATGGCCGTAAATCTACTTTCCGTTCTTGATTAAATTATATCTTCAATCAACCTTAATTTCAATAAACGCTTTGCCGCACTATATTGTATAGATTTGAATGCCACTTTTACCTGTCCTCCTTCAAATGGCTCTTCAATAGTTGGTTGCCCTCCTCTAAATAATCCCATTATTGTCGTATATGCGTCCACTTCTATGTATGCTTCAATATCATAAATTGATGATTCAGCACCCTGATCACTTAAGTCGTCACCCTCACCTCCATGCAAAATTGTTCTTTGTATTCGCCTCTCTATGTTAATTTCAATTTCAGAACAAGGTATTTCCATCTCAACCATAGAATTAGTTCTTATCTCGAGGGCAGATAGTTGTCCTCCTTCTTTAATTGGTCCCTTTATTTTCAATAGTTGGGGAGTTTTCTTGGATATTTCTCTCATTTTTTTCACCTTTTATTTAGATCATGTAATGGTGCTATAACTACGAACGTATGAACTTCGACTATAATTGTTATCTCTTCATCGCAATCTAAACTATTATGTATCCATAAAAAAATATTTCTATTTTTTGTAAACAGTCTTTCTTACAATAATTAGGGCCAAATCACAAGAGCTATCTGAGTATCTCTTGAAATCGACAGTAATACATCAAATCATCATACGCCATGCCATTTACTGTATTTGTTAGTAAACAACTTTTGAGACTTATGAATATTAAATCTATTCAAAATTTATTACTTGATTTTTAGTATATATGCATATGATTGAAATGTAAGACCACTTCGGTAAACTATGATAAGTGTAGGAGATAAAGCACCTGATTTCACATTGATGGCATATGATAGGTCAATGGTGACACTTAGTGAATACGAGGGAAAAAGAGTTTTACTTGCATTCTTTCCAGCAGCATTCACTGGTGTTTGTACTAAGGAGATGTGTACTTTCTCTGATTCAATGAGTAAATTATCAGATTTTAATGCTATGATATTTGGAATATCGGCCGATAATGTATTTGCAAATAAATTCTTTGCTGAAACTAATGATATCCAATTTCCCTTACTATCTGATGTTGAAAGAAAAGCTATCAATTCCTTTGGTGTTGCAATTGAAAATTTTGGCGCCCCTGGATTCACAGCAAGTCAACGTTCAATATTTATAGTCGAAGAAGATGGCACTATTGGTTATGTTTGGATTGCAGATAATCCGGGAATGGAGCCAATTTACTCAGAAATTATAGATTATATCGCATCTTAAATTAGTTTTCTAACTTCCAGATTGGGCCCTCTGGGCCGTCTTCAATGACTACCTTCATAGAATTTAACTCATCTCTTATTTTGTCGGCCATATTCCAGTCTTTTTGCTCCCTTGCTTCCTGACGTTGAGCAAGTAACTCCTCTACTCTTGTCGATACTTCATTTCGCTTAGAATTTAATTTTCTTACTAATGAATTTACAATGTCATCATCTGGAATTAGGCCGAGAATATTGCCTGCGTACTCATTGAGCCAACCCATGATTGCTGAAATATAATCTAATTTAGAATTAGTTGATAACAATTCTTGCAATTTCTTTACAACAGATTGAACCTCGACAATGGCTACTCTGGTATTAAAATCATCATTCATACCATTACAAAAACGTTCACTTGCTGAATTAAGAAATTCATAATCACTCCAATCATTTGCATTTGTCAATTTAGTTCCCCCAAGATACGCAAGTATAAGCCTCTCTTGATGTTTCTCAGATTCTTCTAGCATTGATGGATTGAATTCAATTGGTTGCCTGTAAGGGGCATTCAATAAGGAATATCTCAGTGCCAAAGGTTGAACAGAATCAAAAGTTTCTGAAATTGTGGTAAAATTTCCTAATGATTTACTCATTTTTTCTCCATTGACATTTATCATTCCATTGTGAATCCAATATTTTACAGTATTTTCTTTGCCTATACAACATTCTGATTGAAATATCTCTGCTTCGTGATGGGGGAACATCAAATCTCTTCCTCCACCATGGATATCAAATTCTTTACCTAGATGTTTCAATGACATGGCCGAACATTCAATGTGCCACCCCGGACGTCCATTTCCCCAAGGACTTTCCCAAAAAGGTTCATTTTCTTTAGTATTTTTCCATAATGCAAAATCTCTATGATCTCTTTTTCCGGAACCAGTCCCCTCTACTCTACCTCCTGCACCAGATCTAACCATTTCCAATGTTTGACCAGTTAACTGACCATATTTTTCTGGAGCAGTATCTATTTCAAAATAAACTCCATCATTTCCAATATATGCATTTCCTTTATCTATTAAAATAGATATCATATCAATTATTTCTGGGATAGTTTCCGTAACTCTTGAATACTTATCTGCACGTATTACATTAAGAGAATCCATTACTCGAAAATAATCTTTTATATTTCTATTTGCAATTTCCAAAAAGTCTCTCCCTTCTTTATTTGCAACTTTAATTATTTTATCATCAATATCAGTAAAATTTGTAATGTAGTTTACATCATATCCTGATTTTCTTAACCATCTTGTGATGATATCAAAAGAAATAGCTTGTCTTGCATGCCCCAAATGACTAGGTGAATAAGGGGTTATTCCGCACACATATATGCCAATTTTTCCATCTTTAATGGGGGTGAACAACCTCTTTTTTTTAGACCGAGTATCATGTATTCTCAATGTCATATATTTTTCCTTCCTAGGCAATTAAATATATTTTTTTGCTGATTTAACTAGTTCTGAATATAGGGCCTCATGCACCCCACTCATTCTTTCAGGATGCCATTGAACTCCGATGCAAAATTGCTTATCAGGCCTCTCTACTGTTTCTATTAAGCCATCTTGCTTAGCATTTCCAGTTACACTCAATGTTCCAGCATTTGCAACACCTTGATGATGCGTTGAATTAACAATTATTTCTTCTCCCATTATTGAAGATATTTTAGAACCCCTTTTAAAAATTACTTTATGCTCACTAAATTTACCATCATATGCACCATGATTTTCATATTCGGGAGTTGAATCAAGGTGTTGATGTAGGTGCCCTCCATGGATTATTGATAACATTTGCATTCCTCTACAGATGCATAATAAAGGCATATCACGATCTAATGCCCCATTAATGAGGGAAATCTCAGATTTATCTTGAAGAGGGTAGTATTCACTAGCAGTTGAATCTGGAGTTTGCCCATATTCTTCAGAATTAATATCTGGCCCACCTGCTATTACTAGTCCACTAATCAAATTAAGAATTGATTCTGAAAATCCCGAGGGAGGGATAAGTAATGGGACTCCTCCTGCCCCTTCTATTGATGAAACATATGTCGAGGGCAATATTGCTGCATCCATTTTCCATTTTGCAAAACTTGACTCTCTTATGCCGCACGTAACTCCAATTATCGGTCGTTCAATATTTGCATCCATTTTAACGACCTCTCCTATGTTGTTTTTTAAATTCTCGCTGAATCAATTAAAGATTGGAATATTGAATCTTGTAAAATCATTTCAGGATGCCATTGGGTAGAAATTAAAAATGTTTGACTTTCAAGCTCAACTGCTTCTATCAATCCATCTTCTGATTTGCCTACAATCGTTAAATCGCCAGCATCAGAAATTCCTTGATGGTGGCCAGAATTAACTATAATTTCATTACCTAGTATGGATGCTAATTGGGAATTTGACTCTAATATTACCTTATGATTAGACCATTTCCCATTCGTTTCTCCATGATTTTCAAATCCCTCAGTTTCAGGTAAGTGTTGATGCAAACTCCCGCCTCTTGCAATACAAAGTAATTGATGCCCCCTGCATATGCACAATATTGGCAAATCTCTCTCTATTGCTTCATCGATTAGTAATAATTCCCACTCATCTTGGCTATTTTTGATATCTGACGTTTGCTCATGAATGCCTTGATTATATAATTCCGGATTAATATCTCTTCCTCCAGTAATTATTATTCCATCTAATATGCCAAATATTTCCTTTATATTATCTCCTTCTGATATAATTACTCCTACTCCGCCAGATCTATTTACTGCACTTAAATAATTCAAAGGAGACATTATTACTGATTGGTTTTCGGTTTCATAATTGATGATATTTATTGATGCAGTAATTCCAATTATGGGATTCAACAGAGACCTACTCCTGTTCTCTAAATAATCTATTATGTTTGAATGATTTTATCCCAACAAACATGAATGCTGACCCAACAAAAATTAATATTAGATGAGATGCGATTAATAATGTTGAAGGATCCTCACTCGTTATTATTCGCATTCCTCCAAGTACCATGAGTAATGAAAAAACCATTGATACATGCATATAGTGATGTTTACGGGCTTCATCAACTTCAGATAATATTCCAAATATTAATAATGGCATACCTAAAAATGATGGAATCATGGCAGTGAATGATCTTGATCCAGATTCTTGTAGAAAATATGCCATTAATCCCCAAGCAATTAATAATCCTCCTCCGATCATCGCAATCCTTGGTACTTTCAAACCTATAAATATGAAATCTTTATCCATATTCGTCCTAATGGTTCCAAGTATATTATGGTCTCCCTTAAGAATTAGTAGTAATCGATGATTGGATTTCTTCATCCTTTGCAACTATTTGTTCCCAGAGCAATTCTGCAACGTCTTTTACATCCATATTTGAACCAACAGAATCTAATCCGTCCTTAACCATTATTGAGCAAAACGGACACCCAATGGCAACAGTATCACATCCTGTAGCAGCAATTTCTTCGGCTCTAATTTTATTTACTCTTTTATCAGCATCTTCCTCCATCCACATTTGCGCACCTCCTGCACCACAACAGAACGAATCCTTTCCATGTCTCTCAACTTCGACATCTACGCCTCCTAGTACCGCTCTAGGCTCATCTATTACATCCCCCATCCTTCCTAAATAACAAGGATCATGATATGTTATGCTCTTACCCATTTTATCTAATTGGGGCAGTTTATTCTCTTCTTGTAACATTGCCATCATTTCAGTGTGGTGGAATACTTCCAATTCATCGCCCCCATAGTCTCCATATTCCTTTCCTAAAGTATGGAAACAATGTGGGCAAGATGCAACTATTTTATTCACTCCTAATTCTTGAAACGTTGCTAAATTAGTTTCAGCTAACATTTGAAATAAATATTCATTTCCTGCCCTTCTAGCCGGATCTCCGGAACAACCTTCTTGCATTCCGAGTATACCTACGTCAAGTCCAGCCTCCTTCATCAACGATATCGTCGCTCTTGCAACTTTCTGATTGCGTTCATCAAAACTAGCTGCACAGCCAACAAAATAAATATATTCAGCCGGTTCACCTATTTTTACATCTAAATCAGCAGCCCAATCAGCCCTTTCGTGACTTCCAAATCCATATGGATTTGATGCAGACTCTAGGTTTCCCATAGCAACGTTAAGAACCTCTGGATATTCCATAGTTTCCATAACTGCATTTCTACGTAAATCTGTAAGTTTAGGGACGTGCTCTATGTATAACGGACACACATCAACACATGCGTTACATGTAGTGCACGCCCAAACTGCATCTTCTCCTATACGTTCCATCATAGTCTCTTCAGGTTTTTCGCCCCTGAGGAGTATAGGCGCATGTTCATTCGCGTAATCTCTTACATCATGTATTACTTGCATCGGATTCAAGCTTTTACCAGATGCATATGCTGGACATACATCTTGACACCTAGCACAAGAAGTACAAGACCATCCATCTATTAATTGCCTCCATGAATACTGTTCATAAGAGCTAACGCCAAAT
>JBKEHQ010000077.1:0-6409 GCA_046710875.1 Candidatus Thalassarchaeaceae archaeon | reverse complement strand
TTGGAAATATAGGATCCATGGAAGCTAATTCTATAGCATCTCATAAAAAAAATTGGTTCTTTAATGGAGTCAACCATGCAGCAACGGAACCTCATGCAGTAGTTGCGGACTGGGGCCCTTCAGGCAGATTAACATTGTATACTCCCCAGCAAGTTCCTCATTATGTTCACAGGGCTCTAGCCGATGTTTTGGAAATTCCTATGCATCAAATAAATGTTCATAGGACATTTGTAGGAGGGGGATTTGGAGGTAAATCCGATCCGTTTCCTCATGAGATGTGTGCATCTATTTTAGCCCGTAAATCGGGCCGCCCGGTTAGAATTACCTTTGATCGTGAAGAGGTTTACTGGATTAATAGGGGCAGACACCCCTCGCATATCGAAATGAATTTGCATGCTGATCAGGAAGGAAGATTGTGCGGGATACAAACTGATGCATTAATCGATGGAGGTGCATTTGCGTCTTTTGGCCATGTTACTACTTACTATAACGGAGTATTACATACCGCACCTTATGAGATTGGAGCATTCCATTATACTGGTGCAAGGGTATGGACAAATAAGCCAGCAAGTGGGGCAATGCGTGGTCATGGAGCCGTAAACTCTAGATGCGCAGTAGAAGTGGGAATTGATGATATATCAGAAAAATTAAATGTCGATCCTATCTCTTTTAGATTAGCAAACCTTCTTCCACCCAATTCAGCCACTATCACTGGGTTTAGAGTAACCAGTATTGGCATGAGGGAATGTTTGGAAAGAGTAATGGCAGAATCAGGTTGGAAAGATAAGTTTAGAAAATTACCTTTAGGGCATGGAATTGGAATAGGGTGCGGCTTCTTTATCTCCGGAAGCGGTTTACCCATTCATTGGGATCCAAATAAATTTCCGCACGCTACTGTCCATTTGAAAATAGATATGGATGGAGGAGTCACCGTTCACACGGGCGCAGCCGATATAGGTCAAGGATCAGATACAGTTGTAGCCCAGTCTGTGGCTGAAGTTTTAGGATTACCCCTTGATATGATAAGGATAAAGTCCAGAGAAACAGATACATCGCCTGTCGATTTAGGTTCTTACTCATCAAGAGTTACGTTCATGAATGCCAATGCGGCAATTTCTGCAGCAATGGAAATAAGAAATAAATTACTAGATGCTACTTCTAAGATTACCGGAGCGCCATTGAAGAAACTAGTAATTGGGGACAGAAGAATATTTAGAAAAGATGATCCAGCAGTTGGAGTTTCATACTTAGAAGCATTACATAAATCTCAAGAAGAGATAGGTGCATTAGTCGCATCGGGAGCATATCGCACACCTCCTATGGGAAGGGCACACAAAGGCGCAGGTGCAGGGTTAGCGCCTGCTTACTCCTTCTCGGCATATGTTGCTGAAGTCAAAGTAGATATTGAGACAGGGCAAACTAAAGTGAAAAAAGTCTGGGCGGCGCATGATTGCGGTAAGGCACTGAATCCTCTAGCTGTAAAGGGCCAAATCATAGGTTCTTGCCACATGGGCATGGGCCAAGTATTATCTGAGGAAATGAGGTATGGGAGAACGGGAAATTTAATGAATACTGATCTTTTAGATTATAAAATTCCAAGTGTACATGAAATGCCTGAAGTAGTGCCGATAATCGTAGAATCTAATGATCCAGAGGGGCCATTTGGTGCAAAAGAAGCTGGAGAAGGGCCCTTATTGCCAATTCTTCCTGCAGTTTGTAACGCAGTTTATGATGCAATCGGAATCCGATGTGATGAGTTGCCAATTACACCTGATAGGCTTTATAAAAATATAGAGAAAAAATGTAGAAAATTAAAAATCACAGACCCTTTAGATCTACCATCTCCAAGGCTAGAATTATCAGAATTACAGCTCACATTGGAGAAAAGGGCTAGTGAGCACAAAATTAGAGATATAAAAAGAAGGAATGAATCAAAAATAGAACCTTATCATAATGGTGCATTGTTTGGGCTTGATCCAACGATACCTCCCGATGAAATAGATGATAGTTGGAAAGTTTCAGTGTTGCCTTCGGAAGATTATCTCCAAAATCCCAGATTGGCAGGAAGAGCATGGTTACATACCGAAAGGCGCCATAGGAGTGATTAAAATGCGCATGCCTCCATTTAAACTTCACACTCCAAATAGTCTTGAAGAAGCATTAGAAATTGCCAAATCAATCCAATCCGAAGGTGGAGATTTTGATTGGATTGCAGGAGGAACCGATCTTCTTCCGAATTACAAATGGCATTTGAATCCAAAAGATAATGTAATATCTTTGGCAAAAATTGACGTTCTCACTAAATTATCTCCAACTCATATTGGGGCCATGGTCAGAATTCAAGATTTAGCCGAATCCGACGCCACTCATCCAGTTCTTGCAAAATCTGCTAATTCAATCGCAAGTGTTTTGATTCGCCGTTCTGGTACAGTTGGAGGCAATATATGTCTCGATACTCGATGTTATTGGTATAATCAAACTGAAGATTGGAGGGAAACTATTGATTGGTGCCATAAATGCGATTGCGGAACGGGTGCAGATTGCAGAGTAATTCCAAATCAGAATACTTTATGTGTTGCTACTTACCAAGCTGATCTAGCTCCTGTATTGATGTGCATGGGTGCAAAAGTCCACTTAATTTCAGTGGAAGGAAAAAGAGAAATGCTGTTGAATGATTTTTTTGAATTAGATGGCATGACTAGGAACAAATTAATTCCTGGTGAATTATTGACTCATATAACCATACCAAAAGATATTTCAAATTGGTCAGGTGATTATCAAAAATTACGACAAAGGGAATCATGGGATTTCCCTGAAGCAGGCGTTGCAGTCTTATGGAAGAAAGAAAATAATAAACTCAAGGAATTAAGAGTTGCTACAACAGGCCTTGAATCCATTCCTGGCTATCACGATGAATTAGCTTCAAATTTAATTGATGGTTGGAATGGAAAAGCAAGCATATCATTACTATCAGAACAAATAAGAAAAGCAGTAAAACCAGTTCAAAATACTTGGTATTCTACTTCTTACAGAAGAAAAATGGTGAGAGTATTAACAAAGAGGGCGTGCGAGGGCCTATTGGAGGTCTAGCATGGAGCATAAGTCGGCAAATTCATATATTTTCATAATTACTAGTTTGATATTAATATCCTTATTGCCAGGAGTCTATTCTCAAGGTGATGTTTATCCTTGGGAATTGAATATTGAATATCCGGACGATGATGCCGGTAATCCTTTTGAATTATCTAATGACGGAGGTGCAAGAATTACGTTTACTGTAACTAATGATGGTTTATTCTCTATAGATGTTTCCTTTGAGTATGAAAAAGCATTTCCAGGCGAATATTCTGGACCATCAGAAGGAACAATTGAAGGCCAAAGTAATGAATCCTTCACTCTTCAAATTTCGAATATAAATATTCTTAATTTTATCGCCAGGGCGCAGGAAGCATTTACTATTACAGCCAATTTAGACTCCATTCAGGACACTCCTCAATTATTTCCTTCTTCAAATGATGCAGAGGGAAAATTAATGATTCCAATAATTTATTTATTGGATATAGAAATTGAAGATCCAGTTGGACCTATGAATGCTGGTTCGAGCATGCCTTTAAGAGTCACAGTAACTAATAAGGGAAATATTGAAGATAGAGTTGGAGAAATAGAAATAACAGATAATTGCCCCCTATTAAGTCCCAACAACGGCCTCGACTCATTAATGACTGCAAATTTAATTCCTGGTAAATCTATTCAATCTGATTTAGAATTGTCCGCATCCGAAAGTCATCCAAGAAGAAATTGTAAAGTAGAAATCACAGTTGCATCTAATGGCGGGATGAATACTGGATCTCAATCATTAGTAAGTGATGATGTACAAGTTGTTGTAGATCCTCCTTTAACTAAAAATGATCCGAATTCGAATGACGACTCTACTACTACAACTACTGAAGTAATTGGTTCAAGCTTACCATTTTTAAATTCTATTTCCATTATTTGTTGTATTTTTACTGCCCTTGTATTTAGTAGAAAAAATTAATTAATCTACGCACTAATATCTTTTTAATTCGCTGTACTTCATAGATGTAAAAAATAAACTAAGATGCAAACTATTAACTTTTTTTGTTGAACTTTAGGCAATAACATATATCTGCACTCCTATTGTCCGAGACGTGTTGTAGGTGCTGCCTACATTTTTTGAGTTGAATAAAGTGGCTGGTGAAAAAACACAAGAAGAAAAGTTTTCTACAATTGTGTTGAGCTCACTTTCTATTACTATGGTACTTCTATTGATATTACCTATGTTTTTTGTAGCAGGGAAAAGTACTGCATATTCCGCATATGAAAACGGAGAAGGCGAAATACTCCAATTAGCACAATTAACGGATATGAGGGCTGATTTATCTGATGAAGAAGATTATTTTATCGCTAATACTATGTCTACTCCAATGTTAGTTAACGATTGGAAAGATCCTCATAGAACTATGCTGCTGATCATCGCTCCGGAAAAGCCTATTGATGAAACAGAAGCAGAAGAAATTTACAAATTTGTAACTGAAAAAGGAGGAAAAGTCATTGTTGCTTCTGATAATACCAATGCAAATAGATTGGCAGATAAATTTGGCTTAACTTTCTTTAATAATTACTTATTAGATGAAAATCAACACTGGGTCGAATATGATCAAAATGGCGAAGTTAAAAGGGATTCATTTGGTGGCGAAATAGTTACATGGCGCAACGTCTGGACGGTTGCTTCTGTTGGTCAAGATGTTCAAAATATGGACCCAGGTGCATTAAGACAAGGATGTTCTCAATTTAATATTAATATATACAATACAGTGGATTGCAGATTGCCCGTTATGTTAAGGGGCGCTACTGGAATGAAATTCGAACCTTCTTCCAAAGATGTAACCGATCCTGATCACCGTATTGTCATGACTCTAGGTGCGGCTTCAACATCTGCATTTATCGATATTCAAGAAAATGGTGATGCAGGTGACCCCCTTAATCCAGCCCCTGGAGATTTAAAATTAATTATGCGTTTTGATTATCCTAATATACTGGTATTGGATCAACTTAGTTCCAATAGCGGTGGTAGTGCATTTTCTGGAGGTGTTGGTGAACTTTCTGTTACTGGAAGCATTGTTTTTGTTTCAGATGAAGAGGCTTTTTCCAACCGTCTATGGTCCTTGGATGAGGCAAGAAAGACGGGCCTAAGGGAATCTTGTATCGTTGAAAATTGTTGGAATCAAGAAATTAATAATAATAATGACTGGTTAGGTAATGATATCTATTTCAATTCACTAATTTATGATATGATGGAATTTGACAATCTTAACTTATCTGCGCAAATAAAAAATGGAGATTATGCGGGGGACAAATCAAATTTCCAAGTAGTATTTGATGAAAGTAGACATATTACTGGAGTTATTTCAGCACCATTTGTCGAGGCAATGGGGACTATAGTACTATTAACTTCTAATACTTTCTTAAAATGGTTAGTTGTTCTTAATGTAGGATTGCTGCTCCTAGTTGCAATGATGATAGTGCCCCAAAAAGAAAATTGGAGGCATGTCTTTGATTTAACTCGTTTTTCTGAAAGGCCGAGTAAACTAGATCCAAAAACTTATCGAACTCGAGTACAACAATCATTATTTACAAAAATTAGGGTCCATCACGACCTAACTCGTGATGAAATGGCAACAAAACCTCCAGCAGAAGTTCAATCAATGATTGGAGATCCACGTCTAGTGGAATTGGCTTATAGCCAAAGCCGTACATACACCCCCAAGGAGTTGCGCCAGATGATGCAGGCAATCCGCCGATGGGGCAAAAATAATTAATAAAAATAAATGGAGAAATAAATATGAATGCAAACCCACCTGTAGATGCACCACCAGCACCGCCCTCAAATAATGCCGATGCAGCTTATGCTAAAAAGGCAGAATTAGCCCGAGGCGGTAATAAAATGAATGAAAAATTAACTGCAGTTGGAGCTATTGCACATGCAATAGGCCTAGAAGTCCAAAAAGTAATTATTGGAAAACCTCACGTTATAGATAACGTACTAGTAAATATTTTATCAAATGGAAATCTTCTGTTTGAAGATTATCCGGGGCTAGCCAAGACTCTGATGACTAATACCTTTGCCGATGCACTTGGTTGTGATTTTAAGCGAGTACAATTTACTCCAGATTTACTCCCTGCAGATATTACTGGTACGAATATCTATGATGCAAAGAAAGGAGAATTCACATTTAAGCCAGGGCCTATATTCTGTAATCTCTTACTTTCCGATGAGATAAATCGTGCTCCTCCTAAGACTCAAGCTGCGTTACTTGAAGCCATGCAAGAAAAGCAGGTTACAATTGGTACAGTTACTCACAAATTACCCTCACCATTACTTACAATG
>JBKEHQ010000076.1:0-6535 GCA_046710875.1 Candidatus Thalassarchaeaceae archaeon | reverse complement strand
ATTTATAATAACAAATTAAATTCAAATCCTGATATTACATTAACGAAAGAAGATGTCCCTAAATGGGACGATGAATTTCCATTTTGGAGCCTATTGGAAGTAGAATTAGAAAATAAAAAAGTACCTTTCCGCAGGATCATTATGCCAATGGTAGCAGATTATCATAAGATGAAATGTTGGCTTGAAGACTTGAATATAGATGCAGTTGTTTGTTCTGGGTCTAGAAGAAATGTGAGCATATGGGAAGAATGGATGACACCTTCAGCATTAGTTATGCAAACATCTTCAAACTCTGGAATTCCAACACTTGGAATATGCTTCGGCCATCAATTACTTTGTCATTCATTCGGAGGCAAGGTCGAAAGGCATGATTCACTATCAAGTGGTATTTGGGAATTAGAACTTACCAAAATCGGTAAAGAAGATAAGTTATTAACATCTCATTTAATGCCTAGGGATAATATTTCAGGACTTTACACTCATCAAGATCATGTAATGTCAGTACCATTTCGTCTTGATATTCTAGCAACAACTACTCACAATAAAATTACGGCAGTTAGAGTAAACGATGGCCAAGGAAATACATTACCTGCATGGGGGCTCCAATTTCATCCCGAAGCAGCAAAAAATAGGATAAAAAGGGCATACGAGTGGGGCCATATAAGCGAAGATGAATTTAAATCATTCAAAGGAGAACACGATGGAGCTGAAATATTATCATCATTTGCAAACTTGGTTTTAAAATATGATGGCAAAGTTGAGCTCTAACTGGCGTATAATCAGGATTCCGATTATAAGTAAGACTTGGGTCGGCATGACCGTAGGTAGATAATATGATGGATAATATACCCCTAATAGCAGCAGTCACAGGTCTTATTGGTTTAGCGATAGCATTTGGATTATACAGAAAAGTAAACAGCGTTGAAATAGACAATGAAGTAGTAGCCGATATCACCCAAGAAATTCAAGATGGGGCTATGGCTTTTTTATACGCAGAATATAAAGTTCTAAGTATATTTGTAGCAGTTGTAGGGGCCCTTTTATTAGCCTTAAATGGTTTTGAAACTTCAATTGCATTCTTTGCAGGTGCGTTCGCATCTGTAATTGCAGGCTTTTCAGGTATGAGGGCCGCAACTTCGGCTAATGGAAGAACTGCAATGGCTGCTAAGAATGGCGGTCAAGCAGGAGCATTATCTGTATCATATAATGGAGGGGCAGTTATGGGACTCTCAGTTGGAGGACTTGGATTACTAGGAATTTCATTGATCGCTTTTTGGCTAGGTGCTGATGATGCATCTAGTAATCTTTCAGCAGCTGCAGGTTTCGGAATGGGGGCTTCATCAATCGCACTCTTTGCTCGTGTAGGTGGCGGGATATATACCAAAGCTGCTGATGTTGGGGCAGATTTAGTTGGTAAAGTAGAAGCCGGTATTCCAGAAGATGATCCACGAAATCCAGGTGTAATTGCAGATAATGTTGGAGATAACGTTGGAGATGTCGCAGGGATGGGTGCAGATATTTTCGAATCCTTTGTTGGCTCAATAATTGCTGCAATGATTATTGCAAGTAATTCAGATGAAATGTCTGTGGACTATGTGTTGATGCCAATTATGCTTGGGTTAATTGGTTACATAGCATCTATAATAGGCGTATTCTCAATGACCTTCTTGAAGAACGGATCTGATGCAGCAGCTGCTTTAAGAAATACTACATTCATTGCTGCTATTTTATTCTGGGTAGGAGGATATTTGGCTATTAATCAAGGTTTAATTGATGTTGAATTGGGAGTTATGCATTCGGTTGTGCTTGGAAGTATCGTTGGTATAATGATTGGATTAGTTACTGAATACTACACAGGTATTGAACCAGTTTTTGGCATCAAGACTAGATCAATTTCTCATATTGGAGAAATGTCAAAAACAGGACCTGCAACTAATGCTATAGCAGGACTCTCGATAGGTATGATGTCTACATTCCTTCCTATAGTCTTGATTTGTATTGGTATTATGGGGGCAAATCAATTCATGGGCGGAGATGAAATGGGCCTCTATGGCATTGCAATGGCTGCTATGGGAATGTTAGCTACTGTCGGAGTAACAATGACTGTAGATGCCTATGGTCCTGTTGCTGATAACGCTGGAGGTATTGCTGAAATGAGTAGATTAGGCCCAGAGGTTCGTGCAATTACTGATGAACTAGATTCAATTGGAAATACAACTGCAGCAGTAGGTAAAGGATTTGCTATTGGCTCAGCAGCATTAACTGCACTAGCATTATTTGCAGCCTATTCTAGTGCAGTTAATGCTTCTATAGTAGATGGCGGAGTAGGTTTAGATTTAGATATCTCAACAAATCCAATGGTCGTAGTTGGTCTCTTAATAGGAGGTGCATTGCCATTTGTGGTTGCTGCAATGACAATGACTTCAGTAGGAAAAGCCGCTCAAGAAATGGTTATTGAAATCAGAAGGCAATTTAAAGAAATTCCAGGACTCCTGGAAGGTAAGGAGGGAGTAAAACCGGATTCTAAAAAATGTATTGATATTTCAACACAAGCAGCACTTAGGGAAATGGTCGGCCCGGGATTAGTTGCAGTAATCGCTCCAGTATTAGTTGGATTACTGCTAGGTTGGGACGCACTGGGGGGCCTTCTCGCTGGCTCTCTTGTAACGGGTGTTTTGATGGCTCTATTCATGGCAAATGCCGGCGGAGCATGGGATAATGCAAAGAAAGCAATCGAACAAGGGCATATCAAAGGTGCTGAAAAAGGAGATTCAGCCCACGATGCTGCAATCATAGGAGATACAATTGGAGATCCTTTCAAAGATACTTCTGGGCCTTCATTAAATATTCTAATTAAATTAATGTCTATAGTGGCAGTTGTTTTGGCAGGTACTGGAGAGTTAACTGCTGGCGGCTGGTTGGGTTTCTAATCTTCTTACCACCAACCTCTTGAATAATTGACTTCACGAGTTAGTATGAAACAGCCGGTTATAATCGGATTGACGATATTAATACTCGCTATGCCGTTATCTGGTTGTACGCAAAATAATGATACAACATCCAATTCTAAAGATGAAATTGAAGTACCAACTTGGAATATTGGAGATTATTGGTTGTACACATTTTCCACTCCTGATTATAATGATGATACCGCAAGACTTGTTGTTGCTTCAGATACAGAAGAAGATAATACTGCATATATGCTGACAATCTCTAGCTTAACAGAAGCCCGCCGTCACGCTGTTCTGAATCATAATCCCTTTCTTGGAAGGATGACACATGAAAATCTAAGTGCATTTGAAAACGGTGTTGCACAGCCTGTACTTAATTTTCCTTTAGAAGTTGAAAAATCTTGGGATTTTTCTTTGTTTACTATTGAATGGAGTGCAATTGTGGTTTCTTTAGATTCAAATTTAGCAGTTATTCATGCATCATCCAATGATGGTTCAAAATTAGTTTATACATTTGATTCTAATATTAAATTCTTCTCAACCTTTATTTGGACAGATTCAAACAATGTCGAAAATCTAAAGATGATGCAAGTAGATTCCGGAACTGGGTATTCAGGAGATGTTTATTTTGTCAGAGGAGGTGATCTTTTTAGCGATATTTGGGAAAGTAATGGTCCAGACGCAGAAGTACAAGACTCATTCTTGGTCAGTGATCATCCAAATGATGGTGCATGGGACGAGATGATATATTTCTTAGATGCAAATTGCGGAGGTGGATCTTCATCTATATCGATGACTCTTAGAGATCACCTATCGATATCAGTACTTGAACGGGTGTGGGGGCCAGGTTCAACAGAATCGGGAACACTTGGGACTATACCGTATCCTTCGGAGGAATATACTCTAACTCTGACATTTAGTGGTGAAAGCTATTTTAGATTTATAGTGGCAGGTGGCATAACTCAATCTTGGTCTATTTGAGGTAAAATAGATGTCAGGGACACTGGTTATGCTACATGGCATGTCAGGAACTTCTGAAAAAATGATACCACTTGCAAATCAATTAGTTCCAAATGATTGGGAAGTATATTGCCCTCAGGCAACAATCTCTCATCCAAATTTAGGGGGATATACATGGTGGATCAAAGAAGAAGATGACATAAATTATGATGATTATGTCCTTCAAGCATATGATTCACTAACTAAATTAATTGAAGAATTACCCGAGGGTCCCTTGATTGTAGGTGGCTTTTCACAAGGAGGTGCAATGGCTTCCATGATGATGGAACGCAATATACAGGATCGTATTTTGGGATTAGTTCTAATTGGAACTATGTCAATTAATACTTCGGGATTAGAATCTGCAATGTCAAATATTTGGCAAAGGCCAGTAGTTTGGATGCATGGTGAAAAAGATAAAATAATACCAATTTCAGTGGCTGAAAAACATATCAAAGTATTTGAGAAAGGTGGATGGAAAGTAATAAAATTAAGGCATCAAAAAGGACACATGGTAGATATATCGCAATTAGATAAACTCAAAATAAGCATCCAATCTATTGCCAGTCAATAATTAACATATCTTTGTTCCAATTGTGGCGATATATCTATTTTTTACCATTTTTTATGTCCTTAAAATACCTGATTAAATGGTCCGAACCTCCGATAAATAATGGCTTAGAATTCCTTAAATCAAATATTACTGGTACGGTCCTATGTCCCGTTTCCATTACTACTGCAGCCCTTAATCCTTCATGATGGTCAAGATTCACTTCGGTAAATGATAAATTTTTTGATTTTAATAATCTCTTTGCCATATTGCAATATGGGCAAATCGTCTGTGAAAATAATATGAATTCAGTCTCAGTTTTTTCAATCCATTCATGCAATTGTGACATTGTCATTACCTCCGAGAATATCTGCATCAATTGATTCTTCATCAGTTGGCCAAAGCCCTTCTCCAAAGTCTCCTCCATTATCGCCATTATCTTCTTGTTCAAACTTACCTTCTAAGACTCTATCAGTTTCATCTGGATCTATAAATACTAGCATAATTACAGATATCATAGTTAATGCTGCACCTATGTATAGCATAGTCAGATAATCAAATGCAGCAATCATTTTACCAGAAAATAGGTATGCAAAAACTGCAGAAAGATTGAACATTGACATGTATGCAGTAAATTGAGTGCCACCAGCTTTACTATATGTTAATCGCATTGAAACAGATATTACACATATCCATGCTATTCCATATATTACTGCTTTAATACATAGATAAAATGTCATTATAGTCGTATCTGTCCAGTATCCATTCAATAATGCCAGGCCGGCATTAGCCAAAGCAAGAAGGGTAAATCCAACCATGGCAACTTCCCTTACTCCATACCTATCTCCTATGATTCCGCCGATTACTTGGCCTAACATTGTGAATAATACTACAATTCCGCCAACTATCGCATTGTATTTTCCTTGAGACCATCCAGCCTCATTAATAAAAATATCAATTACAATTGGATCAACAAATAATGCAAGATCGGAAAGCAGGCATAAAAATATTAAAAGAAATGAAGATCTTGTTGAAAAACCTTGAACAATATGGTAGATTGTTGTAGCAATATTCTTTTTAGATTCCGGTGATGAAAATGCTAACGGGCTAGTGACTATTGGTAATTTAGTTCCCAATGCCTCCATTATCATCATTATTATTGATATTAAGATACAGTATGATCCAAATGTTCCGACATATGATAATGTAACTAATGGGTCATGAAGTGCTCCATCAGGATACGGGTGCGCGATCAAATGAATTATGTTTATTGCACTTCCAAATACCCACGTAATAATTCCAATCCACAAAAATGCAGCAGTAATACTAATTTTATTATGATATATGTTATTTGCTGCCCATCTAGCACCTTTGAAACGTGGATTATCATCTCCCTCCCACGTCAATTCTGAAGTTTTAATCACTTCATCTTCTTGTAAAGTTATTTCATTTTCTTCTCTTCTACTTTCCCATGGGAATAGTTTATTCTCTGGTTTCTCACGTAGGAAAAGGGGCAAACTCATCATAATTATTAATATTGGTATTTGTAGCATTATCGCAGATTTAATGCCATAAGGTACAACTAATAAGCCTAGGACTGCCCCTCCAAAAATCATCCCACCTCTCTTAGATGCAAACATAAATCCATTTGCTTTAGCAACTTCGTCCGGTCTTAATACATCAACAGCCAAAGCATCTACACTTACATCTTGTAGCGATGAAAATAGATTATGTATAAATAATAATATCGTTACTAATGCTATGGAGTCAATAATATTTGGAATAAATAATAATGTCGATAAAGATATTACCATTCCTGATTGTGCAAACAAGATCCAAGGGCGCCTTATCCCATACTCGGGAATCACGACCAAGTCAATTAATGGCCCCCAAATAAATTTGAATGTCCAAGGAAGGGCAACAGTTGCAAATAATATCGCTATATCTGCAGGAGGAGTTCCATTATCAGTAAGATACGCTACAAATGCCACATATGTGAAACCTGCAGGTAATCCTTGGGCAATATATAAAACAC
>JBKEHQ010000075.1:0-6572 GCA_046710875.1 Candidatus Thalassarchaeaceae archaeon | reverse complement strand
TTGTAGGAGAATCATTTGTCAGGCCGGCAAATCTAACTGTATTGAAGGGAGTTTGCGACGATAGAGTCAATTTGTGGGAAGATATGGCTTCAATCACAGTCACAAATCCTTACTTGCTGGACTTAGATGTTGCAGATATTAATGGCGATGGTAATGCAGATACTGTTTTCGTAACTACGGACAGTACTGGTGCAAATCAGTACATACAGGTTTACATGGGCCCAGATTACACGCTTCCAATTAATCAACAAACTATTCCTGTTCCATTGACTAATGGAATTTACACTGATGTGATGTTAGGTCACTGGGGAGAAACTGTTCAGGGTGGAGGCATTGGCATACCAACCACTGGTGATTGTGAAGATTTGGATTTATGGCTACTACGTACTCCTCCGTCAAATGTAGGAGTAGGATACTCCGCAGGGCATTTCGATAATATGACGGTACTAGAATTCAATTGCCTGCCTACTGCAGGTAACGTATTTTATCCGAATCCAATGGACCCTGCAGCTCAGGGAATGCATGAATTTAAATTAAACGTTGAGCATAATTATCCACTCTATGGGATAGATATCTCAGACACTACTCCTGACGATGATGTTAATGAAATAGATCTGATTGCGGCTATAGATGGAATCGAAGGAAGAGTCCATTATGCTACAAAATCTGGAACTAGTTGGAATACTAATAATTATGTTAATGAATTAGGAAATTACCTGGGAGCATCATTGACAATAGCTGATGTCAATGGGGACGGCGAGATGGATTTCTTTATCCCTACTGAATTAACATTGGAAATAATTCAAGACTCATCCTCTCAAAATCAGACTTATCTTTCCTTGGAGAATCTAAGGGCTACAAATACAGTTGAGATTATACTTGGTGATGGCTCTGGCGGATATTTACCCTCTCTTTCATTTGATGTAGGAAGAAGGCCAAGTGTTGCAATGCCGGGGCAATTACAAGGAGGAGATGACAGTGCCCTAGAAATTATAATAGGGCAGAAAGATTACGCTTACAGGTTTGCAAATAATGCCATGTGGCTTGATACTCAAGGATGGCCAGGTGCAAGTGATTACCTATCAGTTTTGACTTTAGATAATTTTGATTTAGGACTAACTGGCGTTACTATTGAACCTTCTTCTGTGGATCCTTCAACAGGTAGGGCAATGCTAGGGGAAGGTAATCGATGGGTCAATGTTACTGTGAGAAATACTGGACTAAATGCCATAAATGCTGGAAGCGTAGATGTCAATTTAGAAGTTAAAGAAGTATTGGGGGGTTCAGATACAGTAGTGTATTCACACGATTTCGAAACTAATAATCCCCTCATAAATATTGGTAACGCTCAATTGTCAAGTTATTCATATACGGGCGAATATTCAGAAGGAGAATCCTCATGGCATTTAGAAACAAATTCTACTGCTGATTCAGAAAATGTCTCTTGGTTCGAAGCAGATAGTAATCCAACAAATTACTACTGGGCCGGAATGGATTATGATGATGGTACAAATAACTCTGCTGAAGAAAAATCTGGTTATGTTAATCATATGGATGAAGCAATTATTCTTGAGAATATAGATTTAACCGGGTCAGATGCTGCATTCATGGATATTTCTATGATGTGCAGTGCAGGATTTTTCGAACTTTTCCTCGCCGAAGCATATTCTGTTGTTGAAAGATGGCTTTACGAAGATGCATGCGGTATAGAAGTATGGAGTGAAGGAAATGGCTGGCAGGAAGTATCTAGAATGGGCGGATGGGATAATGAAAGACTCATAAGATTATATGCGTTCGATCAAGATCCAGAATATAATAATTATAACGTTAATTTTGGAGGAAGTAATTATGCTTCAGGGTGGATAAATTATACTGAAGGGGGAGGAATTTCGGATGATCTCTCGGAGACGGAATCAATTGATTTAACTCCCTATGCAGGCGAAATAATTGATATTAGATTTAGATTTAGAAGCGGTTTAGAAGGTACTGTAGGGCCTGCAGGTTCATCATCTGGATCAGGATTAGACGGTTTTGCTTTTGATAACTTAACTATAAGGAAGCGAAATGTTGAATTTGGGAATGTCACTGATGCTAGCCAAGAAATATCTTTCACTGATTTGGCTGCTGGTGAAAATAGGATAGTACAGCTTAGTGCTGATTTCGTCAATAACACTACATATTATATTTCTACATCTTTAAATGATGTGACAATTACAGATCCATCTGGCAATAATGATCAAGACTCTACAAATGATGAGATTAAATTTCAATTAACTGTAAAGAACCTCTTTGATCCAGGACTTGCTGAAAAAGCATGGCCAAGTTTAGAAAATGGTCAAAGATATGCTTCTGGTACAAGAGATATTGAAGTAAGGGTTCAAAATTGGGGCAATACTATCGTCGATTTCGAAGTTCAAGCAAAAATTCAAAATGCAGAACCGGATTTAATTGCTATTGAAGATTTTTCTGGATTTGAGCCTATTTGGTCTGATGATAATGATGAAATAGGCCATGAAAATGGTAGTAAATTAGACGATTCATCAGGTAGTAACTCAATGTTACCTCAGAATGTTGGAATTTTCAATAGTGGTGCATACTGGCTGGGGCATCCAGATACCGGTTATGGAGATAATTGGAATGAATCATTTTCAATTGATCCTATCTCTGTTGGAGGGTCAGGTGCTGATTTTACTTATCTTACATTCGATTACTTTGCTGAGGGCGATTCTTTGAAAAATAATCAAGGCCAAGTATTGGCAGAAAGGGATGTAGCATTTTTAGAAATAGAATGGTCTAAAGATGGTGAATTATACAATGGTATTGTTTACGGAAGTTGGACAGATTTGAATGAAAATGGATTACTATTGGCACAAGGATCTGGAGGTAATTTATATCATTACTGTGAAGATTTTGACGGTAATGGTTACGATGAAGTAGAATACTTTGGAGATTATTCTGATCAATATGATTCTGTTTCATGGTATGATTCTGAAAGCTTAATGAAGTCAGTAACACTAGATTTAACTCATATAACTGTACTTAATCAAACTAATTCTGATTCTTTCACATGGACTACTGAATGCACCACCTTGGCTAATTCTGATGTATCATTAACATGGAGGTTCCAATCCAACAGTGACGGAGTAAATGGAAATGCAGGTCTGGCAGGATTTGCAGTTGATAATATTCGTGTTGAGGAGTTTACCTTCGAAGATGATGGGACTTACTCAGTACCAGTCAACGGCATGGACTCAACCGAGCAACAAACCGTGACCGTAACAAATCATGATTTTACTAGTGGAATTTACAAAATAGATGTTGAAACTATTTTTAATAATTCAATACCTGATACTCCTTGGTTTAACAATGATGAAGTAAATGTTGCAAACAATTTCTCTTCAATTATTTTGAGTATTGCAAGCGCCGATATTACTTTGATGCAGCCAAACGTATTGGACTGTGCTTCAGACATAACACTCAAATGTGTTTACCCGACAAATCCTGATGGTGTATCTTCGAATTCTCATAGTTTTTCTTTACCATTGCTCAATGGAGTTATTGCTGGCGACTATATTCTAACCATGAGCATAGTTGACATTACAAATGGCAATACTGTCTATCAACAAAATGCGGATAATGGGCCATTTACTTTGGATCCTCATTCAAGGGCAACTGCAAATTGGTCTAGCCCATATTCTGAATGGATAGGTGGCCATACTTACAATATTAGTTTCTCAGCAACTTTGGGTTCTGATGGTGAAAAATCTGGAAATGATAGATACTTCGAGATATTATTCATGGATGATATTGATGTTCTAATTCTATCAAATCCAACTGATCAAAATCGTCTACAAAGAGTTAAACAAGATCTTGAATCAATGGGTAAAACTTATACTCAACTAAGAGTAAATGATTGGGAAACTTACGCTACTCCTGACTGGATAGAGCATTATGAAAAAGTATTACTTCCATGGCAAACAGATTATAATGTGGAATATGGTGACTATTATCAATTAATGGGTCAAACTAGGGATACAGATGGATTGAGTTTAACTGAAACTTTGGAAAATTATATGCAAACCGGGGGAACTGTTCAAATGCATTTAGGGCCATATAGGAATGATTTTATGCCTGAGAGATTACCTTTTGGCATCGATATTGCAATGAGAAATCAATTTAACTCAACAATGGATAATAGAATTGGCTATGATAATATATCTATTATCGACCCTTTCCATCCAATAATGAGTGATGTAGACTCTTCTGCATTTGCCGCTGTACATGGGGGTGCTTATGTTGCATTATCGGGGCTTGATATATCTCAAGTGACATCAACTCAGATTCCACAAGTATGTGGTGGCCGTATTAATAGTCCTACAGGGACTTTCCATACTCTAATTAAAGATCAAGATAATCCTACACAATCATTAATGTCAGTTTGTAATTATTATCAAGGAGGATTAATAGTTACGACCATGGATGTTGAAAATCCTAGTCTCTCAGAAAGTTATGGGGGCTCTACGATACCACTACTTTCTAGTATTCTAGATTTCCACTTTACTCCTTATCCAATGGATTTCGGAATCGCCGGAGAAGGATTTGACATGACTATTGATGGAATAGCACCTTCAATAGATGCTTTGTCTGGAAATTATGTAACGACTGCAATCAGAAGCAATTCTGAATTGGAATTCAGCTTTACTACTGATGTTGAAGGAATATTTGCTGACTGGACTCTAGAATCAGGAAATAATGACTCAGTAACTGGTTGGGATGGAGATATTTTGGATGCAGGTAAATTAAGTTCAATTCATCAAGAAGTAAAAGATATTCCTGTAAATGCAACTTTGTGTGTATCGGATGCAAATTCGGAATCTGGTTGTAAAATTGATGCCCAATGGGTATTGAAATTATATTTACATGATGAATACGGGCACACCCGTTTAACGCAAATCACTCTCTATACTAATGATGTTGATGCCGATAACTCTAGGCCGATCGCCAATGCATCTATTATTAGGGATGAAATTGTTACTGCAGGAAATCTTGAGTTTTCGGAGACTAAGCGAGTCCCAATAGGGATTGACTCTTCAGGAGATCCAGTATATGCATATTATCCAGTATATACCGTACGTTTGACAGAATCGGGGGATACTTCTATATCATTTACTGCTGAAAATAGTAGTGATGTAGGTACTGGAATAAAGACATACACTTGGACAATAGTTGATGATGTGCAAGTAGATATGGTCGGCCAGGTATCTGATACCAAACACTCGTTTGTACGCCCATCAGGAGCAGGCCCAGAATGGAGTTATGCTTTCAAGAACGTAACCGCAAACAATATTCAAACTAATCAAATAAGATTGGAATTAGTTGTTACTGATTTCAAAGGGCTCCAAAGTGAAAAATTCAGAATGTTTTTCGTTGTAGTTGGTGAATTATTTGGAGATGATCCGCCTGTAGTGGATTCTGATAATCTATTTACTACGGATGGACAAAGATTTGATGCATTAGATGCATTAGATATTCTGGCCATATCTGGACAAGTAACAAGTGGTGCCGAGGAAGATTGTAATGTAGTAGTTGAAATTTCATTAAATGATATTTCAATTTTTGATAAAGGCGAAGCATCAAAGTCAACTCAGAAAGAATTTGGTTTTTATGATAAAATAATCGGTCTTTGCGATGGTGATGACTATAACTTAGCTCTAAATATTTCACATTTATATGATGAAAATGATGGAAATACTGGAGATATATTTATTAGAATTTCCGAAGGTAGTTACGTTATTGATGATAAGATTACCATATTCACTTTACCTAGGCCCATAGAAGATATCTCCGATAAAAGTGAAAGTGATAGCATGGTAATCGTATATGGAGGATTAGCAGCTCTAATCTTACTTCTGGTAGTCGGAGCAACCTTTGTTCTGAGGAATCGAAGTTCTGATGGCGATTCTAAAGAAGACTCAATCGAGACTTTTGGAGGAGTTGAACAGATGGATCCTATTGAAGCATATGTACAACAAATGGTTGGCCAGGGTTATGAAGAAAGCGTAGCAAGAAAATATGCCGAAGAATATTATGCTCAATATTATGAGCAACAACGACAAAGCGGAAGTTAATTATTGACTTTATATGATAATAAAATGAGATTTAAAATATTATTCTAATTCTCTACTTATTATCAATCGTTGTATTTGGCTAGAACCCTCGAATATTTGGTAAACTTTTGCACCTCGCATTCTCCTGGCCACCGGGTATTCTTCTGAGTATCCATATCCTCCAAATACTTGGACTGCGTCAGTTGTCACTTCCATACAAATATCTCCTGCAAATCTTTTAGCATGCGCCGCTTCAAGCGTATTTCTATTTCCTTCGTCTAATGTCGTGGCAGCCTTCCAACACAATAGTCTAGCAGCTTCTATTTTAGTTGCCATATCTGCTATCATAAATGAAATAGCCTGATGCTTAAAAATTGGTTTACCCATTGTTTTTCTTTCCTTTGAATATGCCAAAGCCTCTTCCATCGCACCTCTGGCATTACCTACCGCATGTGCAGAGATAGC
>JBKEHQ010000074.1:0-6577 GCA_046710875.1 Candidatus Thalassarchaeaceae archaeon | reverse complement strand
GTGACAAACTTTTGATAATATTTCGCCAGTTTGGTAATTTGACAAATGTCCCCCCCTACCGGAAATCCTCCTTTTTAATGAATCAGGATATGCACTATTCATTAATTTTTTTTGGTCATAATTAGCCTCTATTGAAATGTGTCTACAGCCCTGTATGTATTTCTCTAATTCTAATGTCGACTCTCCCAAATCAGTAATGAATGCTGCCTTTTCATTTTTACCGCTATTTGTTATTATTGCAACATTATCTGCATTATCATGAGGTATGGGTACAGAAATAAAACTAAAATCTACTCCACATTGTACTCTATCGAGATTATTAAATGTTTTACAAACTTCCATCGGTTCCCATCCCATCTTTACTGCTGTTTCAATATTACTATGCAACACAGAATCCCATTTAATGGAAGCTCTTTTTGCAGATTTGGAATGATCTCCGTGATGATGGGTGACAATAATAGAATCAATTTCTTTACCATCTAAACCAATTTGAATTAATTTTTTTTCAATTTGTTTAAGAGAAAATCCACAATCAATTAATACGTTAGTTTCATCACTTCTTAACAATGTAGAATTGCCTCTACTGCCGGAACCAAGGTGAATAATTTCCAAACCCATGCCTATAATGTTCCGTGTGCATAATAGTCTATCAATAAATACTATTAAATTAAATAATAACTGCGATATTAGAATAATTTTGGAAAATTCATAATTCAAAATTATTACAATATGTCTGAACTACGCTCCATCAGTATGATAAATTAGTTATCACCGCTTTCCACATAAAATAGTGGTAACCATGCGTAAAAAACAAATAAGCGCATTATTGATATCATTCCTGATTTTAAGTAGTTTAGCATTTGTTTCTCAAACTAGGCCTCAATCTTCAGTTTCTTCAATTAATCCTAATGATGCAGAAGGCGGAGAACCTCCCATTACAGATCAGGATGGGGATATGATACCCGATATGCATGAATTTATATTTGGAGATGATATTAATTTGGAATTAAATAATTTTAATATGATAATTAAAGGGCTTGACTCGTACAATGCAACTGATAATATTACTGATCACGACAATGATGGTGCGACTGCATTAATGGAGTATTGTTGGCCATTCACTTTAGATTCGTGTTTAGATTCTGAGAAAAGAAATTCTTTAACTGGTAAATCTCCTTCTGAAACAAAATCCGGTTTACGTGAATATTTGGATCCACGAGTTGCGGATACCGACGGAGATGGCCTACCTGATGGATACGAAATTCATATGTGCACTAGCGGAGGTGTCGGTTCACTAAATCCATTAACAAATACATGGGATTGCTTATATTTCGATCCACTTGATGGCCGGGATTTGATAGAAGATTTTGATCGCTGTGATAAGGATTTTAGTTGGGGCTGTGGAGATGGTTTCGATTTTAATAAGGATGGAATTATAGATGCAGGTGAAAAATTTACTAATACTGAAGAATACTTATTTGGTGCACCAAATGATTGGATTACGGAAAGAGATGGCCTGTGGTGTTATGGCCAAATTCAAGGGCTTAGTAGTTCTTCATGCCAAACAACATATGAACGACCTACTCTTGATGATGGCTGGCTTGGGACAGATCCAAGATTCTCTGATTCTGACTATTATTCATGGACAGACTCGATCGCATCTTCGTTGACCTCAATTGGAGATGGTATACCTGACGGATGGGAAGCTTATAATGGACTAGATCCAAGAAATTATAGTGACTCAATTACTGATCCAGATGGCGATGGATGGGATATTAATGGAGATGGATTCTTAACTCCTGATGTCACAATTTCAACCTCTGAATGGGGTGAACAATTCAGTAATTATGAGGAATATATGGTCGATTCAGATTCAGATACAGGAGTTTCTCCTGGAGTTATGGGGATGAAGTTATTAAATGATGATGGCCCTATAATTTCCATTAATCACGACTCTAAAACGCCATTAGTCGATAGCTCGATAAATAACGTAATCGCGGATTCTCTGAGAAATAGACTTATAATTGGTTCAAAATATGGTATCTCGGTAGTAGATCCTTTCAGGGAAACATCGACTCTATTTCATTTAGATCAAGGAACTGAAATGAATATATTAGAGAAATACGAAATTGGGGATCATAGTTATCTATTGATGGGGACAAATAAAGGTTTACAAATCTCTAAATTGGTAAATGGCCTGCCTGAATTTGAATCTATGTTTTTTTTCCCAATAGGGCCTATAACAGAGATTTCAAAATTAGAAACACAGAATAATAATTTGGATTTACTGATTGGAGGAAGTTCAGATATTTGGAAAGTCAGACTATATGATGGATTTGAAGATGTACCGTATTACGAGAATATTGACTATGTAACTGAATTATCGGATTTATTAAATTCTTCTAACTCTACTATTACTGCCATTACTCACGTAGAAATGGATAGCAGGATTCCATTATTATTTGTTGGTACAGATTCTGGTTTGATAGCATGGAATACTACTGATGGAATCTCAGCAATAGGGAGTCCGTGGTGGGTTTTTAATGAATCTAATGCTGATTATTTTGTCAATGAAAATATATTTGACTCAAGTAGTACTTCTAGAGTAAATCTATTACAAAAAGAAATTGTAAATGGCGATCTAACTGGGCTATGGTTAGGAATGGCAGGTGGAATTTATTTAATTGAATTAGATTTAATAATATCTCAGCCTAGTGAAGCATTTAATAATGAAAGAATGCTAAATATTGATAATATTTTAGAAGGTGCTAATGACATTAGATCTATATTATCATATGATGGTAAAATAATAATTGGTTCTAAATTCGGTACATGGTGTTTAGAAGGCAATGCTCAACAAGGAATACTAGGGATGTATCTTAATCAAACTATGATACCTGGTCTAGTTACATCTTTTGCATTATTGGAGAATTCCAATGAAACATGGGTATTCGCAGGCATTTCTCCCGGCCAATACATGAATATAGTCCCCTTAAATCCCCTATCTAATGATTCTGATTTAGATGGAATGCCGGATGGTTGGGAGTATGTCAATGGATTAGATCCAACAGATCCCTTTGACGCCGCTAGAGATTTAGATGATGACGGGGTCCAATATTTTGGTAACGACGGGATCATCCTAGACAGACTTTGGACCAATCTTGATGAATACAGGTATAGTTCTATTTCTGATGCAGGTGATAATAGTACAGATCCTAGGAATGTAGATTCCGATGGAGATGGATTAACAGATGGAGAAGAATATTGGGGGTGGTTTTCTGATTCTTCAATCTTTAACTGTCATTACATTAATCTGCAGTATATTTGTGATGATGAAATAGGGTTATCTGCACTTACTGTTCATCTAGAAGGATGGTTGGGCTCAGGTACTGGAGGGGGGACAGATGGCCCCACTGATCCAACTAATGCTGACACAGACGGCGATGGTATGCCAGATGGTTGGGAAATTAAAAATAGGAGGTGGATAGGAAATGAATATACTGGGGGAAATGAATGGACATTGGATCCACTCAATCCTAATGACGCGTTTCTCGATGCCGATGGAGATGGTCTAAAAAATATTTGCGAATATAGGTGGAGCAATTTATTAGATTCGACTATAAAAAATGGCCTTCTTTCTCATGGTGAAACATCCGAAGCAGCTAAGAATTGGACACATACTGATCCTAACTCAGTAGATTCAGATGGAGATGGCTTACCTGATGGGTGGGAGGCTCGTTATGCATGTAATTGGTCACCAAGAAACTCAGGCATTAATCCAATGAATGGTTCAGATTCTTTGAATAATCCTGATGGTGATGGATTTGATATAAACAATGATGGAATTCTAAGTTCAGATGAACAATTAGTAAATTGGATGGAATACTATCTAAATAAAGATATTTTATATTCTTCGTCTACATCTTCAGGGTTAACCTATCCAGAAAATTTTTCTACAAATTTATCTCATAATTCTTGGAAGAATTTTGCATTAAAATCTTTTGGAGATCAATCTAGTTTGTACTATTCAGTTATCGTAGATGGCATTATTGTTGAGGATATTGGCTCTTCTAATCCTCTAGATGCTGATTCTGATAGAGATGGAATGCCAGATGGATGGGAGTTTTATCATTCAAGATGGAGTTTGTTTGATCAAGTTTGGTCATTAAACCTTGTCAATGAGGGAGATAGTTTAGGAGATTCCGATGGTGATGGGATGAATAATTGGGAAGAATATAATGTTATTTCAAGTAATAAAAATGAAATTAGTAATATGATCTCTTCTCCTCAGTTTTTCTTAACAAATGTTGCAGGAGAATTAACATCAATGCCCTGGATAGGCGCAGAATCATCACAATCTTTCGGAGAATTTATATCATTTGAAGGAAATAATATATCTGGATTTACTGCAGATCCAAATAATCCAGATACAGATGGAGATGGCATTTTAGATGGAATAGAATTGATATTTACTAAGTGGAACTCTTCTGATGAATTATGGACTCTAAATCCATTAGTTGCAGGGGATGGTAATTATGATTCAGATTCTGATGGGATAACTGATATTGTAGAATTAAATATGACTAATAATAATCCTTCTAACGGAGGGTTGGCCCCTTCAGATGCACCTAATTTTTGGACTGAAGTGGAATCAATTAACCCTCAAGAATCAGTAAATAGGATATATAGGATAATTTTTGCAAAGGAATCTAGGGCGAGCTTAGCCATGGAACAATTTGTAGATTGGCAATCTGGTTTGGCACCAAAGCCTCTCCTAGAATCTATTTTTGGTATAACTGATCCAAATTCATTTGATACCGATAGGGATGGAATGAGTGATGGTTATGAATATTGGTTCACAGAATGGAATTTAGAAGAAAACTCATGGTCAATGAATCCACTATCTGACTATGATGTTGATATCGATTCTGATAATGATTCCTTTGATTGCGATGGAAATGGAATAATAACTGACGCTGAGTCCTATGACAATTTAGCAGAATATGATGCAAGAATATATGGAAAGAGGCTTGCTGTTGGTTCAATACCAAATGGAACGGGTTTAGTTTCATATGGAAAAGATGCAATAATTGCACAAATGGAGGAAAATGAATTATCTTTATCATCAGCCAAAAGTACACTCTATACGATATTTTCTTCAAAAAGTATTTCTGCATCTGAGAAAATTGGATTGATTAATGAACTTAATTATGATAATTTTAATATCAGTTTAGCTGGAATCAGTGATCCAAATGATGCCGACTCAGATAGAGATGGTATGTCTGATGGTTGGGAATATTGTTATTCAATATATGGAGAATTTTTACCTATTAATTCTTATAGATGGTCATTAAATCCAATTAATCCACTAGATGTAAATTATGACCCCGACGCAGACGGATGGTATGATAGGGAACTAGGAGATATACCGGCAGAACAAGGGCATTGGATTGAAAGACAATTTATATCGAATCCATTGAGTGATCAGATTGTTAGCGGAACGTTGGAATTATATTTCACTAATCTTATGGAACATGATAATGGTACTAATCCATTAGATTTTGATTCTGATGATGATTCTGTACTAATGAAACCTATTATCGTTAATGGAATTATCACAAATTATGTAATTGATAATAGCCTATCCGATGGACGTGAGATATTCAAGTTCGGCACCAATCCATTAGATAATGATACAGATGGGGATATGATGCCGGATTTCTATGAATACCATAGAGGATGGAATGAGACCAATGATAATTGGTCATCTTTACTAAAAATTTCTGTTCAATGGCATCAAGTATCTGCAACTAACTTTAAGCCCGTGGATGTTTCAAAAGGATATATAGCCCGTCCAAATTTAAATTGGTCATGGTTCACTCATGATGCTACTGATGCTACTGATGCTGGTTATGATGCAGATAATGATGGAGACTGGGATTGTTCTTCTGGTACTTGTACATACGTGCCCTACACAAACTTCCAGGAGTACTATGCTACAGTTAATGCCACTCTATCATCTCCCTCTCTAGTTAGGGCCGCTGGATTGTATGACTGCTCCGGAGAAATAGTCTATGAATGGTGGCAATTACGTCAATCATTATTGGGCACTTGTTCAGGTAGTACGGCAGTATCTACAAATTACTTGAGGATGAATCGAATTAATGATGATGATATGTTATATTCACTTATTATAGATGATAACGATGAGAATTATGAAATAATTAATACTTCTGATGATAATGTTCTCATAAATGGGGCGTGGACTGATGAATATAATAGATTTGCAGGTGATCAATTTCATTTGCCTAATGTAGGCCTTGGGGAATTTGTATTTGGGTGGTGGTTAATTGATATTGATGGAGATATGATAGCAGACGGCACCGATCCAACCAATTGGGATACTGATGGGGACTGGCTGAATGATAATTTTGAAATTAAAGACGATTTATTGGATGGAGTGAGGGGCAATAGTGGTTCACCCATAAGATATGATGACAGAACTACATAGATTACTATTAATGATATGCTACCTCGTATAGTCGTGGAAGATAATTCAGAGCATATACCTGCCACT
>JBKEHQ010000073.1:0-6594 GCA_046710875.1 Candidatus Thalassarchaeaceae archaeon | reverse complement strand
CAATGGGAGCAGCATTCATATTCTTCATGAGTGAGAGAAATAACGTAGCCCCTGAATACAGGACTACAATGACAATCTCAGCATTAATTGTTGGTATTGCTGCATTCCACTACTACTATATGAGGGGAGTATACATCGATACAGGCGTAGTAAGCACAGATTACAGATACATGGACTGGATTATAACTGTGCCATTAATGGCATTAAAGTTCCCTTCATTAATTGGTAAGGAAGCCATCACTGATGATAAGTTGCCACTAATAGGCGGTTTTACAGGCGTTTGTTTTACAGGTGCATTAATTATGATTTCATTTGGTTACATGGGTGAGATAGGAGTTTTGCCTGCATGGGCTGGATTAATTCTTGGAGGAGTTGGATGGGCCATGATAATGGTTGCAACTGGACTTCCATTCGGTCTTTATGAAGGACGCGGAGTTGACAATAGTAAAATAAAAGAAGAACTCGTTTGGAGCGCCAATGCTCTAAGGACATTCATATTAGTTGGTTGGATCATTTATCCTCTCGGTTACTTAGTAGGTACAGATATGTTAGAAGCAGGTGATGATGGTCAAGAGATAATGGCTATACTTTACAACGTTGCTGACATGATAAATAAAATCGGTTTCGGTATAGTAGCATGGATGGGTGCAAGAAAAGCATCTGCACACATGTCTTTTTAATTAAAAAAATATGTTAATATGTTAAAAGATGACCTCTCTTAACTAGAGAGGTCATCGACCTATTTTTTATACCTTAATAATTTATTAATTCTATATATTTTATAATTGAATAATGAATGATATTCAACAATATTGACATTAATGAAAAATTTGAAAGTTACTAATTATCTATTCCTTCTCATATTTATTACCGCTTTCCTTAATTACCTCCAAACTTCGACTAGACTTATGTTAAAATTAACTGAGTTACCAGGTGTCGGAGATTCTATTGCAAATAAATTAATTGAAATACTGGGATCTAAGGAAGAGGTAGAGAGGATATTGGATGAAGGCGATGTCAATACCCTATCAAGTATAGATGGGATTTCATTACAGAGGGCTGTTAAATTAATAAATGCTAAGAATGGAAACTTAAAGGAAATTACTTGTACTGACGAGAGTCGCAAACTCCACAGTGATATAATTGAACAAATTTCTAAATATGTTGAGACAAATGCTGGTAAAAGTAGATTATCTATAATGTCTCCACTGACGAGAAGTAGCTTAAATCTAATAAAAATAAGGCAAAATTGGGCAACAGAATCTATATGCTTCGTAGCTAATAATATAAATTTCCAACAAAAATGGATTAATTCTATTTCAGGTTTATCTCAAACAATTCAACCAAATACTAGAATAGACAGGGTAATAGTTATCCCAGATGCCTCACTCTTAGACAGTTTAAATCAAGTTAGTAAAAGATGTAGGATTATTGTTAGGTCGTCAAATGAGACATGGAATGATTATTTGGGTTTGAATAAAGTTACTTGGATTGGCCCGAATGCACCAAATGAATCTCCGCCTGGATGGGTTATATCTAGAATAAATGACTCATTAAATTCTATGATTCCTGAAATACCATTGGAATGGCTAAAATTAAATTATTCAAATCTGTCTATTCTATCAGAATTATCTGATATAGAGTGGCCAGTGAATTATATTGGCGAAAAAATAGGAGAAGCGCTCAATGGATTAGATAATTTACCATTGATTTTAAAATCTATGAAAAATGAATCAAACCAACTGGAAATATTGGAAAAAATAAGAGATGGCCTTTGGGCCGAAGTGAAGTCTATTGAAGGATCAGTCAACGATGCAATAGTATCAGGAACTTCAGATGCCTCAATGTCCTTTGAAGGGGATGAAGTATTGTCATACTACTCAGATATCAGCAGTCTAGAGATGAGATTAAAGAGAGTAGTTGCAGATTCGATGGAACAACCTCTTGAATTAGGTAAGATTAGATTAAGTGATTACCTAAATAAAACTGGAATCAATATCCCCTTTGAAATATATTCTAATGATTACCCTTGTATCATAAATCGCGAAATATTGGATGTGATAGAAAATAAATTGGATTCAGCAATATTATCCGAACGTAGTACAGGCGAAATTATGCTGGCAAATTCAACTCAAAAAATTATTAATCTATCAAATATTGCTATTTCAAATTGTATCGAAATTGATATGTGGATAGGAATTGGAAAGTGGGCAATTGAAAATAGATGTACAATGCCGAATATTTTTACTAATCATCCAGGGATTTGGGTGAAGGATGCAAGGCACCTACTTCTTGACTGTGAACCGGATCCAATTACATATGGATTGGGAGAAATATCTGTTCAGGGAGATCGCGACCGAATAGCATTATTGTCAGGGGCTAACTCAGGAGGAAAAACAACCCTTTTAGAAACTTTAGGGATGATTACGATACTTGCTCATTGTGGCCTACCAATACCTGCTTCTGAATCCAAAATAGGTTTGTTGGATGAAATTCATATGTTGGCAAAGGTATCAGGTACGCAATCGGCTGGTGCCCTTGAGAGGACACTTAGGAGGCTAGCAGAAATTTTAGTTTCAAACAAGAGAAAATTAATTCTTGCTGATGAATTAGAAGCAATCACAGAACCTGGTTCCGCTGCATTAATTTTGGGAGGATTACTTTCTGCATCAAATAATAATTTAGACACCAACGTACTTCTTGTAACTCATATCGGGCCTTCTATAAGGAATATCATGGGAGATAAAGTTAGGATAGATGGAATTGAAGCACAAGGATTGGATGAAAATATGGATCTTATAGTGGATAGAACTCCTAAGAGGAATCACATTGCCCGTTCTACGCCCGAATTAATAGTTCGAAGATTGGCAGCAAGATCATCCGGGCCTACTGAAAAAATATTTTCTGATTTATTAAAAATATTCTAATTGCCCTTTAATTCAAATCAGGAAATATACAATAAGCTGGTCTTTTGAAGAATTTATGCCTATATTTAGCAATAATGGCATATATTATATTTCTTAATGGCAAAGGCCAAATCCAAGCAATTGGAAATAATATTTTATAATGCCATTTCATATAAATTAAGCATCGGATGGCCGCAGCGGATTTGATGTAACATTTACCATTTCTTACTAAATATACTGTATCTGCTACCTGTTGTCTTTTAGGTAATTTTGATATAATTAATTTTCCTTCTTCACTACTATTTGATAAAAATTTTATTGAATTCTTTTGACTTAAACGAGGATGTAAAAAATTGGCTAATTTTGAGCAAAGACCACAATCTCCATCCATTAATAAAATATCTTTAACCATCTATTCAAACTCCTATTATGTAGATTCTAAACTCCAAGTTCTTACCTTGACTCCTTTAGTAACATGGACTAAGTCAGCTTTCTGTAAATCTTGGATGCCCAAATCATAAAAACCGGTCAAAGTATTAACTTCAATATCTGCCACAGCATCTTGAAACTCCCATGATGAATGCTGTGTGTGGGCTATTTTCGTCTTTCCTTTGTGATTGACATATAGGCAATATCGCTCAAATAGGAATTCTTCAATTGTCCCTTTTTCAGCTGTACGCAACTTTCCGGTTGCAAATGATTTACCCTTCAATTCTATTCCATTACTTTTACGCTTAGAATTCCAATAATATTCATTATCCTTTCCAACCTTGACTTTAGCAAAAGCATATTTGTATGGCAAACCATAAGCCCAAGGTGCAAATTTACAAGTGATGCGACTATGTGCTTCCAAAGTCAAAAATAGCACTCCAGCTTTGTTATTTTTTTTGACATATATCCTAATATTGAACTCTGGAAATGTTGAAACCATTGGTAAGGAAGGAAGATAATGCGGCCTAACATTCTCCATTGTAAATGGAATCGTCCCCACATATGCCTTTCCATTAAATAGATCAAGTTCCAAATCATTTGGTATATATTTTTTTAATTTATTTGGATCAACTTCCCAGTGTAAAAACGTTAAATTTATCCAATTTTGCCTTAAAGACCAATTTCTAATCGGCATTGGAAAAGGAATATGTTCTATGCTCCATACTCCGCCCCCCATGTCAGGTGCTTTACCTCATGTTACTAAAAACAATTATGCTAACCCAACTTCGTTCAAATAAGATTAAGCAGTATGATAATATTTTTTTATAAATTTGAAAGAAATACTAAGAATTTACTATCGGTGATACTTCTTTCCCTATTATTTCGATAGCATCCATTAATTGCTCATGACTTAATTTAGCATTATCCATTTGAAATGAAAATCTAGTTATTCCTCCCAAGGCCTCGCTATGGCGAATTATTTTTTCTGCAACTTCTTGGGCATCTCCAATCGCATAAGCACCAAGTGGCCCAGTTTGCTCATCAAATCTACTTCTTGTAACTGGAGGCCAACCTCTTTCTCTACCAATGCGAGTAAATGTCTCTGCATATCCGGGGAAATATACATCTCTTGCTTTCTGTGCATCTTTTTCTACATATCCCAATGAGTGTATTCCGACATTAAGCATATCGGGAGAATGTCCAGCCTTTGCGCCAGCTTCCCTGTAAAGATCTACTAATGGCCTAAAACGATGAGTTTCTCCTCCAATAATTGCAATCATAAGAGGTAGGCCAAGTAAACCAGCACGAACAAATGATTGGGGAGTACCACCTACTCCAAGCCATATTGGCAAAGGATCCTGAAGCGGTCGTGGGTAAACTGGTTGATTATTCAATGCAGGCCTATATTTTCCCGACCAAGTAATTTTTTCATTATCTCTAATAGATAATAATAAATCTAATTTCTCTGAAAATATCTGATCATATTCTTGAATATTCAATCCAAATAATTGAAATGATTCGGTAAATGATCCTCGGCCAACTACCATCTCAGCACGACCTCCTGAGATCAAATCAAGTGTTGAAAAATTTTGAAAAGCCCTCACTGGATCAGCTGCACTCAAAACTGTCACAGCACTCGTTAAACGAATTTTTTTTGTTCGAGCTGCAGCTGCTGATAATATTACCGGAGGAGCAGAATCTAGAAATTCCTTCCTATAATGTTCTCCTATTCCAAAAACATCTAGGCCCATTTTATCTGCATGTTCAATCCTATCTAGTAATTGATTTATTGACTTCGTACTTCTTTCCGGAGAACTCTCGACATTACCCATTTCTAAAGCTGCGAAACTATCAATGCCAATTTCCATATATTATACCCTATCATGTTATGATATTTTATCCTCTGTTAATGAGAATAAAAATACTCCAAACTTATCTTAATCTTTCTAAAGATTCTAAGGCACAATTTACATGAATGGCGGCCCCTAAAGGCAAAGCTTCCTCATCAACTTTGAACATTGGGTGATGGACATCATAAGTAGCATTAATTTCAGGATTACTAACTCCAAGAAATGCAAAACAACCAGGTATTTCCTGAGTATAAAATGCAAAATCTTCGCCACCCATTATTGGAGGCATTTCTATAACTTTATCATCTCCCAGTATATCTTTACCTACACTTTTACCTAAATTCCAACAGGTACTAGAATTTACCGTAGGCGGATAATCATGACCAGGAAATGTTACTTCTGCTTCACAACGATTTGCTATCGCAATTGCTTCTGATATTTCCTTAACTCTTTTCTGTAAAGTATTCAAACCTTCAAGGGTCAAAGATCGTATCGTTCCTTGTATTTCCAACTTAGATGGAATAACATTCCATGCATCTCCTCCGTTAATCATAGTTACACTAATTACTCCAGATTCAAGGGGATTTAACTCTCTAGAAATTATCGTCTGCAACTCTACTACAATTTTTGATCCTGTTATTACAGGATCTCTTGTATTATGCGGCGCTGCAGCATGCCCCCCATTTCCCTTTACTATTATTTTTAAAGAACCTGCAGCAGCTAGTAAAGTTCCATCCCTTGAAGCCAACATTCCCGTAGGCAATTGCCCTGCAACATGCAATCCAAATATCTGTTCTACGTCAGGATTTTTCAATACACCCTCGTCCCTCATCATTTTCCCTCCAGCCCCTCCTTCTTCTGCAGGTTGAAAAATAAGTTTAATGGTCCCCTCAATATTACCTTCATTTTCTTTTAATATTCTTGCCGCTCCAAGTAGCATTGCGGTATGGCAATCATGTCCGCAAGCATGCATCTTACCATCTATCTGACTTTTGAATTCTACATCAGTTTCTTCATGTATTGGCAATGCATCCATGTCGGCCCTGAGTGCAACACAAGGGCCATTTCCATTCCCTATGGTTCCAACAACTCCGGTTATTGCAATATCCTTTTGAAAAGGAATATTCAATTCTGTAAGTGTGTCTTGTACTAATTTACTGGTTACAAATTCTTCATACATTAGTTCAGGGTGGCGGTGAATTTCTCTCCGTTTTTCGATAATCCAAGGCTTAATCTCTTTTGCTCTTGAGAGTAGTAGGTCCGAATTCATGTTTCTTCACACGATTCAAAGCATGATAATACTTTCTTTTATAATTTCTAGTTACTACCACAATCTTGAAAACATCTGACTTAGTAACATCGTTATGGTAAGCGAAGGTATGTACTACAGAATGATGGGAAATACG
>JBKEHQ010000072.1:0-6596 GCA_046710875.1 Candidatus Thalassarchaeaceae archaeon | reverse complement strand
TAGAGCCAAAGGGTGATGAGTTCTTCTTTTAGGACAGCCGTGATGCTAATTGGCGTTTATTTTCTAAGTACATTATCGGGTGTTGCAATGGTACAATCACAAACTTCTCCAGAAATTTCTCTGGACTGTCAACAACCTCAAGCAATTGATGTATTCCCGGGATCTACTAGGACTACTATTGTTTATTGTGCACTTTCAAATCCTACTGCAGTTTCTGAAACAGTTAGATTGACTTATGAAGGTGGTATTTTAGGAGTTGCAGGGCCTGGCTCAAAATCAGTCTCTGGAGGGGGCACTGCAAGCTTTGAAGTCGCACTTAGGGCAGAATTACGTGCACCTGAGGGGCAACAAGTTGTTACAATAACTGCAGAAGTAATTACTTGGGGAGGAGGTCCAGTTGCAGGAATTTCAGAACCTGTAGAAAGTAAAGTTCTGGCGGTATACAAGCAATTTAGTAGGCTAAGGGTTGGAGCAGAATTAGCTTTCCTACAATTAAGGCCTAAAGTCGATTATATGTTACAATTCGACGTATATAATGACGGTAATGCTAGAGATAAATTTAATGTCGAAGTTCAAAATTATGATGAATTAAATGATGCGGGATTCCAATTAAGTATTCCACTATTAACTGATGAAATAGATTCATTATCTCCTCCAACTAAATTTAGAGTACAAATGAGAACCCCTAAGAATCAAGGATGGACTGATCAATATTATAATCTACAGTTTAAGGCCACATCAGAATTTTCTGTTAGAACTGAAGGTATACCTAATTATCAAATACAAAGTATGACTATTTACATTAGAGGAATATATCTTCCAGGTTTTGAATTAACTGGTACTATGATGATTACTGCACTAGCGGCAGTTGCTTTGGCTGGTAGAAATAATAATAATAGGGAAGAAGAAGTGGATTATTCTGAATTACAGCCTTTGGATTCCCGGCTTTTCTGATTGTACTAAATATTGGTCGCTGTTTGAAGATATTTATCAACGGGTTGATAACCTACTCTGAATGGGAGTTATGTGAGGCATATTAGATGAGTAGCGGTGGTCTTCTTCAGAAAGCGTTAGAACAACAAGAAATCGAACAAGGTGATAATGCTGTAGTGCCATTAGTTGGTGAAATACATATTAATGCTGAAAAAATTTCTAAAAATGAATCAATATCATTCTCAAAAATAGCCTTAGTACTTGGGATAGGAGGATTACTTCCAGTTATAGTTGTAATGTGGTTTGGAATTTATCTTATCCCTGACTCCTTTCCTGTAAATGTAATAATTCCATTAGTTTCAGTTATTTCATTGATTGGAGTATGGGCATTTTTAGGCATAGGCCTTCCAAATAATTTTGGTGGTTCTGGAATAAATGTTGTCCCTGCTTTAATTGTTGGCGCCTCATATTTATCTATGATCATCTTTCCAGTTTTACTTGGTTCATTATTGGTTGGTGACATCTCCATTGGAGATGTTGAAATATCTGACGATGGAACTGGATTAGAGGTAAAAATTCGTCAAAATGGTGGGTCATCATCTGCAGTCGCAGCTGATGTTGAAATCGGAACATGGTCACAAACTATGCAATTGAAAATTGATAAATCTGATGGCTTCGGTGATTATGGTAAATTATTACTGACCATCTCTGACTTCTATGATGGAAATGCACTACCTTTTTCTGATTATATATTAAAAATCAGTGTTGAAGGAAAAATTATGTCTACTATCTTGGATGCAAATCATTTATCAAGAACGATTACTGATGTACAAAGTCAAACAAATGGGATAATGAGTGAGAATTCTGATGATTGCGGCTCATATGATAATTGTGTAATAGGAGTATCATTAACTGCATGGTCCGGGCTGCAATCTAATAACCGTCCAGTTAGCCTACCTTTATCGAACTATAATTTATCAGCCACTCTTTACTTTGAAGATGGTAACGTGGCTATTGATTATCCAGATGTGACTGTAACGGGGAGTCCATCTGAGCCGTTTGCCGAAGCATCTTGGGATTCTAATTCAGGCGAATTTGGATCTGGTAGTTATGTCGTTGGAGATTATGGCTCTGAACTTCCCTTAGAAGGATCAATTAACCATCCTGATTTTGGAGAATTCAAATATATTCCTAAAGACCAATGGGGGGAAACCGATCATGGATGTTATTATTTCGTTGTTGAAGTCACTCAAGATAATGCTTGGACTAATGAACAAATAATTTCACATACTTCTTACTATAATTATGCTGAAGAAGTCGCGCCTGGCGATGGAGGCGGGTCTTCTGAATCATGGTCACTATCTTCAGATCCTTGTTAGTCCCATGTAGAAAGAAACTTCTTCATTCTTTCAGTTTTGGGATTCTCAATTATTTCGGGCCCACCAACTTCTTCTATAATTCCTTGATCCATATATATTATTCTGTCTGCCACATCTCTTGCAAATCCAATTTCATGTGTCACAATTATCATAGTCATGCCCTCATCTGCCAATGATCGAATATTTTCTAATACTGATCCTATTAATTCTGGATCAAGGGCACTTGTAGGTTCATCAAATAATAATATTTCAGGTTTCATGGCCAAAGCTCTTGCAATCGCAACACGTTGTTTTTGACCCCCAGATAGGTTTCCTGGATATGCATCTTTTCTATCTAACATATCTACTCTTTCTAGTACTTTGAGAGCAAGATTCTCAGCATCTTTCTTACTCATTCCTCTTACGTGTATTAATCCAAGAGTAATATTTTGGAGTACTTTCAAATGTGCGAATAACTCAAATGATTGAAATACCATGCCTATTCTTGAACGTATCTCATTAATATCTACTACTGGAGTGTTGATGCGGTCTCCCTTTAATTTAATTATTCCTTCAGTTGGTTCAATTAATCTATTTATGCACCTTAATACAGTAGATTTACCACTTCCCGAAGATCCAATTATTGCTACCGATTCTCCTTCATTTACATTAAATGAAATTCCTTTTACAGCATGTACTCCTCCGGGATAAATTTTATGTAAGTCTTGAATACTTAATACTTCGTCACTCATTAAATCACCTAAATTATTCCTAAACCAGGAATTTTGGTTTTATTCTCAATTCGTCTAAGTACCAATGCCAATGCCCAAGTTACAACGAAATACGAAATCATGACCATCCCCCAAGTCCATGTAATTTGAAATGTTATGGCATTAATTAACTTCCCTTGCCTTGTTAATTCTGTATAGCCTATTACCATTGCTAATGATGAATTTAAGACTAAATTAACCATTTCATTTCCAAGTGGGGGTATGCAAATTCTTATTGATTGAGGTAATATGATTAATCTCATCGTTTGTATATATGTCAGACCGATGCTTCTACCTGCTTCCATTTGTCCAGATGGTATCGCAGCGATTGCACCTCTCAGAGTTTCACACTGATATGCTCCAGAATTCATTGCCAATGCGCAAATAGCACTCAAGTATATCCTGTCGCTAAATATGTCTGCTAAATATGGAATTCCATCAAATACTCCATCACTAGCTTGTTGAATTCGCATACCAATCTCTATGCCAAAATGTAGAAATAGAAATTGAACAACTAATGGCGTATTCCGAAACATATCTGTGTACAAAGTAGCAATTGAATTCAGAGGCCTCAATTCCCATGGTTTTATTTTTATTTTTTTATCTTTATAATATGAAATTTTAATGTCAGAATATTTTCCATTGCTAGTTAATAATAATATTCCAGGAATTAATATTCCAATTCCAAATAATAGGTATGAAAATCCAATTGGATCTCCAACCGGTGAAAATATATATTCAATTCCATTTATATCTAAAGATCTAAATGACTTTATTGAATTAATTATCATTATCAATCCGCCTTTTACTTCAAATCCTACAAATTCTGGTATGCCGATTATTAAAGATAAACCCAAACTTCTTGTCAAAAATAATCTATTATTGGAAGGAATAATCAATCCAAAGAGTCCTTCTTGGTCATTTAATTCCTTATTAATCTTATTTTTTGTATAAATTTCTATAAATTTTATTAAAGCCATTGATATTATTATTATTATGAGTGCGAATATTAAATTTCCATAATATCTAGAAATTAATACAGAAAACGGAATTATAAGCCAAGAGAAAAATAGGACTCTTTCTAAGTGGCTTTCAATCATATCTTTCAATGATGTTGGAGCAGTTTTACAAATAGCTAGTGTGATTCCAATTAAAAATCCAAATAAAATTCCAAAGCCAACAATTTTCATTGTCGCAATTAATCCGTCAAGCATCCAAGGAGCATACTTCTCAACAAATGTTCCAAAATTATTAAATTCCTCAATCTTAAAACCTACAGATTGATCTAAACCTTCTGTACATCCATATTCATTCTGTGCTGTTAATAATATTAATCCATTATTGCCTACTGCTACTCCGCAGAAACCGTCTATGAATGTCAAATCATTGATGACATCGGCCGTTCCATTGGATATGAGCGATAGATTATGTTCTTCAAATGTATTACCCCCATCTTTACTGGTCGCAACATAGTTAGTGCCTGTTATGATAACTTTTAGTGGATTAATTACTTTAATATTTATGAAATAAATTTCGCTATCTGTTATTCTATCTGCATTAACTAGGTCCCAATCAAATCCAATGCTAGTTTCTAAACTTCTTGAAATTAATATTTCTCCTGAATCAGTTATTGCGTATGCTTTAGAGCTACTGAACAAATCAATGGAATTAATGTCGGAATCATTTATTACTTCTGGGACTTCTATTAATTCCCAATTAACTCCTCCATCAATGGTCGTTAAAATAAGTCCACTATCTCCAACTATTATTCCGTTTAATCCGTTATTTGAATCTATAAAAGATATCGAATTAAACTCATTTGAAATATCAAATATCTCCTCATCCCAACTTATGCCATCATAATTCCATAATGTGCTATTATTTGCGATTACATAAATAGAATCTTCAGACGATATGGCAACACCTTTTAGATTTGTTAAAATTCCAGGAATTGAAATATCATTCCATCCATTATCTGCAGTTAGTTGAATTACTTTACCCTTATCTCCAACAACTACTAAATTCCCATTTAAGTAATCTGATGCTGTTAAATTTTCATTAGTAATTTTATCATCTATGCTCCAAGTCACTCCTTTATCATTACTATTCATTATTAATCCATTTTTTCCAAATGCCCATACTTCTTCCCCTTCAGTAGCTATTACATTTACAATGTCTTTTTCCACATCTGAATTAATGACCTCCCATCCACTTTCTATACTATTTTGACCTTGTACTTGCGTAGAAGTAATTAATATTATTAATAATAAAAATACAATTAAAAATGGTTTAATTGAATTTTTTGAATCAAATTCCCCCCTTCTCATTTGTTTCCCTTAATCCCGATTAATAGATAGGATATAGAACCCTCGCATTGAAAATTATGTCATGAACTTGAAAAAAATCATCAGTAATGTTCAAGTCCTTATTTCTTTTCAGATGTGCATGGGCGAACTAATTTATGAAGGTAAAGTTAAACAAGTTTGGAGCACTGACTCTCCAGATCTAATTGAATTTAGATATACTGATCAAATTAGTGCTTTTGACCAAATAATTCCTAGTTTAATCCCTAGAAAAGGTGAATCCTTGAATCGTACTTCTGCTCATTGGTTTAAGATGGTTGAAGATGCAGACATTTGTAAAACTCATGTTGTTGAAGTCAATGCACCTGATAGGATCATAGCTAAAAAATTCAAGGTCATTAAGGAACCAGGTGCGATTCCAAGGGATGCTGAAAATGTATTTGTACCATTAGAGGTAATATGTAGACATTATTTGGCTGGTTCTGGTTGGAGGAGATATCAGAGAGGAGATGTAGGTTCAGAAGAATTTGGTTTCGACTCAGGCATGGAGTTATATGAGGGAATTAAATTGAATCGCCCTTACCTTGAAGTATCTACTAAATTCGAAAAATTTGACAGATTATTAACTAGGGAAGAGGCATTATCTATCTCCAACATATCTGATGATGAATTCGATAGTATAATGGAAATTGTTATAAAAATTGATGAAATAATTAACAAAGAAGCCCTTTCTAGGGGATTAATTCATGTTGATGGTAAAAAAGAATTCGCTTTAGGGAAAAATAGAGAGCCAGTATTAGTTGATTCCTTCGGAACTTTGGATGAAGATAGATGGTGGGATGCAGATGCATATGATAAAGGGCAAATAATTCAATTATCAAAGGAATCAGTCCGTCAATATTACCTTGAATCTGGGCACCATGATGCTCTTTACAAAGCTAGAGAAACTGGTGCTATTGATCCTCCAATACCTGAGCTACCGGATAAGATTATTTCTTCAACTTCTAAGTTATATGCCGATATGTTTGAAAGATTAACAGGTAATAAGTTTTAGCATCATGAATGTTTCCTCATTAAAATGCCGCATTCACGTCTTTCAGCAGACTTTAATAATTTAACTAAATTCTTGAATATCTCTTGAATTCCTCCATCAAAAGGCTCGTCAGCAGAGACTATCCATTTGCCCTTCTGTATGATTAATTTTAACTCGCCCACTTCAGCATAATTCAACC
>JBKEHQ010000071.1:0-6703 GCA_046710875.1 Candidatus Thalassarchaeaceae archaeon | reverse complement strand
TTAATTAATATAAAATAATATTTTTGATACGCATTTATTCAAAAGTCCTTTGAGTAAAGATTGATTCCGACATATGATGAGGAACAATTCAGCGGTCACGGTTTTTATCACTTTGATGCTAATTTCCGTCTCTCTTCCGTTAGTATCTGCTTCAGTTAGTGTCAGTTTATCTGCTAGCCCAACTAGTCAATCTGCAACTTCAGATGATGCTGCAGAATACACCATAACAATTCAAAATTCTGGAGATGATGATGCTACTGTTTCACTATCAACATCTCAAGCCGCTGATTGTAATGGATATACTTCAACCCTTGAAGATCAAGTCGTTTCCGTTAGTTCGGGGTCTTCAGAATCTACTACACTTACAGTTTCCCTAGGTGAAAGTGCAGGAGATAGTTGTGAAACAACTGTAGCAGCGTCTGCTGTAGGGCAAGCACCAACAGATACCGATACTGCTGACATAACTGTCGAAACCTCTAATGAAGATGGAGGGGGGCAATATTCAGTTAAAATAACTGTAAAGGACAACAATCCTCAATTAATTAATTATGATAGCGAAGAAGATGGCGATCAAGTAAAATGGGAACTTATTGTTGAAAACACTGGTGAACAATCTTCAGCCATGCAAATAGAAGTAACATCGGATAGCGATTGTGACTCGGATGGGCTTAGTGCCACTTCAGACAAACAAACAACTGGAAGCTTAGGCTCAGGAGATACTGAAGAGGTGGAGATAACGGTGGATATACCTGACGAGGGTGCTACCGAAGCAGACTCTCATTGTTTCATAATAAAAGCCACTGCTGCTCAGGATCCTAATGCTGCCGATAGGGCAGAAGATAATATTACTCTAACTGTAAAAATTCCGCAATTAAAAGAATGCGATGCATCCTTACAGAAAACTGCACATAGCCTTGATCCATTAGAATCAGCAACAAATTCTATCTCTTTGACAAATATTGGTAATACGGAATGGACCGTCACTGCTGCCGCAACCTCTGATAATTATGATGTTCAAGATTGGGTTGATTTTGATGCACCACTTAGTAAATTACTGAGTGAACCCGGAGGCACTCAAGACTCTCATACATTTAGTTTTACAATAACTCCAGATGACTCTGTGGAACCTGGAACTATCCCAGTATATATTCAAGGACGAGCAGGAACATCAATTGGCTGTGAAGAAATATTGTATGTTACAGTGGGTCAAAATAAAGATGCATCTTTATCATTGAGTACAAATAAGCTATCCAATGTCGAACCAGGTTCTACAGAAAGAATTCAAGTTTTAGTGGCAAATATGGGTAATGGTCAAGACACATTTGCAGTAGGAACTAATAATCTTCCATCAGGCTGGCAAGTCTCTTTGTCTCAAAGTAGTGTGACAATAGATGGTAAGCATTGTGGCCCAAATAACTGTAATAAACAGAGTCTAGATGCAGATATTCAAGTACCTAGTGATGCATTAGCAAATGTTCAATATAGTTTCATATTTTATGTTAATTCCGGAGGTAATCAGCACGATTCTATATCTCTTGATGTTACTGTGGCAGCAGTTCATTCTGCAATAACTACACTTCCTTCAGACTCACAAACTGGTAAATTTGCTCAAATTGTTCAATTCCCGTTAAGTATAAAGAATACTGGTAATATTCGAGATACATTGGTTTTAGATGTTTGTAATCCAAACATAAATAGCTCATGTTCGACACCTGCTTGGAATGCCTCTTTCTCAAACCAACAAGGAAATACAGTATCTAGTTTAACCTTAGATCCAGATGAGATTGGAAATATCTTTGTCGATATTCAAGTAGAAGATCCATTTGATAATAGTGAAGAATATTTCGAGATTAGAGTTGGCATTATTGGCTCCAATTTCCAATCTACCGAACTTGTTAAAGTAACTGTCTCAAATTATAATTATAGTATGGCAATTTCTTTCGAAAATCCTGGAGATAGCCCAAGCTCATCTGAACTTGCTCTTCCTCCAGGAGGATTACATAGTACTTCTCTTTGGATTAATAATACTGGTGATGGTGGTGTTGATGAAGCTATAATTTCAATAAATGGCATGCAGTCTTCAGTACTTAAATCAATAAAACTGGATGGAGTAATTATAAATGGTGAAATATCTATTCCTGCTAATTCTAGAGTTTTAATTGAAATAGAACTTGAGGTTATCGAAGGTGTTGAAAGTGGAAACTCAGGAACTATTACCGTCAGCGTTTCTTCAAAGAAAAATACTGCCAAAGTTTCTTCGATAACATTCAACATTGATGTTATTGTAATTCATGATTTACAGTATACTATGGATTCATCTCCGGAGGAGTTAACTGTAAAATATCCAGAAAGAGCTAGCTTTATTATCTACGTTACTAATAATGGAAATGCTATTGAAAATGTAGAAATAATTACTCCAGCACCTCTGAGAGAATGGTCCGTAGACGTAGTTCCTGATGATTTCAATCTTAATCCAGGGCAAACAAGACAAGTAGAGATTAGAGTTACTTCTCCAGTCGGTTTAAACCAAGATGACACCTATAAATTCACAATAATTATACAACCTGAAGATACTCCTGTTGCAGGACAACCAATAGAATTGACTGTAAATGCTGAAATATCTTCGATAAATTTAGCAAATGGATTAATAGGGAAAATTCTTGTTTATAGTTCAATTATATTTGGATCTATTTTAGTCCTCACTTTGTTTTTAAGGACAAGAAAGGAGAATAAAATAATCTCTGAAGCACTACTTTCTAACCAGCAAGATTGACCCTAGTTCAGATTCCTTGCCGGATACACTTATGTTTAGTTTTCAGGTGGGCAAGAATGTTGCCCTCTGCTGGGCGACGTGGTGTCCCTATGTCCGTACCTGAAGATTATATCGCTGTTGCAGTTATGGCACTGGTTGGAATAGGTTTTCCTGTGGGTAGTTTCATCGCTTCTAGATTACTCAGGCCAACTCCGAATCCTAATGATAAAACTCAGTTAAGATCATGGTTATTGCCTGGTTATGAAACAGATCAGACTCTATATGTTAGGCGTCATAGTACATACGAATGTGGTTCTGAACCAGTTGGAGATGCACACATCAATTTCCATTTCCAATATTACTGGTATGCAATAATATTTTTAGTTTTTGATATAGCATTCATGTTTTTAGCATTCGGTGGGGTCATAACAATAGAAAAAGGAGGATTACTTTTGTCCGATTCAGAAGTTTACAGCGCTTTATTCACACTTGTTATTTTCATGACGTTAATGAGCCTTGGTGTTTGGCATGTTTTCAGGAAAAGAGGCAGAATCTACATTTGAGGGAATATAATGTCAGAAGATGGTCAAAATTATACAATGTTTAGTAGCCGTATGTTGGTTGATACTGTTGGAGATACTACTGATGCCGCACTGGAGGCCAGTGGCATCAGGGAGGTAATTGGAGTTCTTGCTGGGCGAATATTCAATTGGGGGCAAAGAAAATCACTTTTTCCATTACATTTAGGAATAAAATGTTGTGCTCTAGAAATGGCTGCTGCAGGTGCTAGTCGTTTTGATGCAGAAAGATTTGGCGTTTTCTTTCGCTCTAGTCCACGGCAATGTGATGTATTACTAGTAAATGGCCCTATTAGCAAAAAATTTGCAGATCCAATTGTTCGATTATGGGAACAAATGCCAGAGCCAAAATGGTGTATTGCAATGGGTGAATGTGCAATTTCAGGTGGCCCATACTTTCAATCATACAATGTATTAGAAGGCGTGGATACAGTAATACCGGTTGATATTTACATTCCTGGATGCCCTCCTCGTCCAGAGGCATTAATTGACGGCTTTGGAAAACTACGAGAAAAAATTATTCGAATTGGTGCTGTTCCAAGCCACGCTAGGACTGATAGCGTTGCACCAATAATAATCGGAGATGAGTGAGGAGATTCTTATGAATGGAGTATCGGAAGAATCGCAGATTTCTGCAGCAGAAGATTTAGTAAATGAAGTTGGAAAAATGGAAGGAGTTTCTGCTTTCGTAGATAAGAGAACTAGCGGAACTCAAGTTAGACCAATTGTTAATCTCACAGTCTCTCCTGAAAATTGGCGTAAAGTTGCAGAATCTATGTTTTTGGATCATGGGATAGATTACTGTTCAATGATTACTGGCATTCATTGGCCTGAATCATCAGATAAACAATGGGAAGTAATATACCACTTTCTCAGAACAGGGGTAAAAAATCCTCCAATTGTAGATGGTGTAGTTGAGCCAATAATAACTAATTCTTCACAATTAAAAGGATCGGATGTACCATTAGAAATTCAGATAAGTATACCATTACAAGAAACTAGAGACCCTAAAGTCGCTAGTATTCAAGATATATGGGTTGGTGCTGATTGGAATGAAAAGGAAACATGGGATTTAGTTGGTATTGATTTCGAAGGCCATCAGGGTATGCGCCGAGTATTACAACCGCACGAAACTCCTAAAGGATATCATCCATTACAAAAACAGCATAAATTAAGATATCATAACTTTGAAGAAATGTATGATGATGTTCAAGGTTTCAAAAGAAAACCAGCAGATTCAGAGAAAGTTAAATGAGGTGAAAAGATGGCAGAAATGTGGATTTCAATGGGCCCACAACACCCTATGACACATGGTCTATGGACGTTAAAGGTGAAAGTTGACGGGGAAACTGTAGTCGATACTGAACCCGATTTGGGATATATTCACAGAGGTGTCGAAAAAATTTGTGAAGCAAGAAATTTCACTCAGATAACAACTTATTGTGACAGATTATGCTATGCTAGCGCCAATACCTGGTCTCATGCTTACATTTATGCGGCTGAAGATTTACTTGGGGTTGAAGTGCCAGAAAGAGCAGAATACATTCGTCTTGTAGCAGTTGAATTACAGAGAATAGCAAGCCATCTCATGTGGTTAGGGGCATATGGTCCAGATATCGGCAATCTAACCGTTATGGTATGGTGCCTACGTGAAAGAGAGATGATGATGGATCTACTGCAAGAACTTGGCGGATCAAGAATGCATTATAATTTTCCAAGAGTCGGAGGAGTAAAACGTGATTTACCACATGGTTTTGCAATGAGGGCACGTCATAAATTAAGACTATTTTTAGATCGTATCCAAGAATATGAAGCACTCTTTGATGAAAGTACGATATTCCTAATACGCAGTCAAGGTGTTGGATATGCAAAACCAGAAGAAATGATCAACCATGGAGTATCTGGTCCTAATTTGAGGGCAGGAGGAGTAAATCATGATATTAGGACTTCCCATCCATATTCAGTCTATTCAGAGCTAGATTGGGCCCCTGCAGTTGAACGCTCTTCAATTAAAGGAGCCGACTGTTATGACCGTTATCGTATAAGGGTGGAAGAGATGAGGCAAAGTGCTAATTTAGTATTACAAGCTCTAGATAAAATGCCCGGAGGGGCTGAAACTTATCACGAACCTGGTGACCCTAAAATTCTGGCAAAGGCGCCCTCACGTGCTCCAGAAGGAACCTCTGGATCTCATCATTTTGAAGATAGTAGGGGTGAATCAATGTTTTACTTAGCAGGCGGGGGAGAAGGAAGAGGGAAGATGCCTTATCGAGTATCCATCAGATCTCCAATATTTATTACAATTCCATATGCGTCCAAATGCATGATTGGTTACAAAGTAGCAGATATTCCTGCAATTATGGGTTCCTTTGATCCATGCATTGGAGAAACAGATAGGTGATTTTATGGCAAGTAGTGATTGGCTGAATATCCGTGGCTGGACTGAATCCATTATTGGATGGTCTATGGATACTACTCATGATTTATTGCCTGAATCAGTTCAAACTGAATTTGCAACTATTCAACCTGCATTGGAACTATTTTTTATTGCTACAATAATGTGTACAGTAGTTTTCGCTGTTATGATGCTCACCCTTATGGTCGTTCCATATATTGAACGCAAATTCATTGGCCGTCTAATGGATAGAATTGGAGCAACGACCTCACTTCGTAGTCTATGGATAGGCGAGGGGAATGCAACTGCTGGAGATTGGTGGAATAAGTTACCAATGGGGTTAGGTGGGCCTATTGGGTTTACAAATAAAAAATTAAACCAATACTTCGGTAATGAACATCCAGAAGAAACCATTGCCAGAGTAAATAATCGAGGATATCATGGAATATGGTTTTTATTTCCTGGCTTCTTTCAAGCATTAGCAGATTTTATGAAATTTGCAACAAAAGAACACATGGTTCCTGATAAGGCTGACAAATTAGTCTTTGAAGTAGCGCCAGTAATTATAATTGCAACCACTATTATGGTATTTGCATTTGTACCATTTGGCCCACATATATGGGCCGCTAACCCAGATTTATCTCTAATATTCATGATGGCGATATTTGGTGTCGCACCTTTAGGCGTTTTCTTTGCAGGATGGGCTTCAAATAACAAATACACTTTAATTGGTGGAATGCGCTCAGCTGCCCAATTAACTGCATATGAAATTCCATTATTAATTACAGTTCTCAGTATCGCAGTCATCAGCGGTTCATTTAATATCTTGGAAATTATTGACTTTCAAATCGAAACATCTAACACTTGGAATATTTTCATATTACCTTTGGGCGCGGTATTATTCCTAGTAACGATGATCGCAGAGGTCGAACGTATCCCATTTGATATGCCTGAAGCAGAAGCCGAATTAGTTGAAGG
>JBKEHQ010000070.1:0-6754 GCA_046710875.1 Candidatus Thalassarchaeaceae archaeon | reverse complement strand
ACAATACAGTTCGGTTTTCTTGAACAAAATCTCCTAATTCAACATTTATTGAATGAATAGTAGTTACCCCTAACATCTCAGTATATCGAACACCCCCATCATTATCCAAATCATATCCATCATAATCTGGATCGTCATCTGCATTACTCCCATCATTAGGATGTATTCCACTTTGATATTCCCATCCATCCGGCATTCCATCATTATCTGTATCTGAATCTAAAGGATTAGTAAAGTTAGATGCCCCCCAAATATATGAGACTTCAAATTCCTCAACATTATTGAGGCCGTCATCATCATTATCCCCATATGCATCAGTAGCATTTGAAGGATTCAATAATTCTCGATAGCAGTATTCGAATCCATCTGGCATTCCATCTCCATCAGTATCCCAATCTCCTGGACCATTTAGCCTACCATCGCCATCCATATCTTGTTCAAACCATGTTAAGTCACCAGCGGCTTGCATTTTATCAGTATAAGGGGCTTCTATAGTAATGGTTCCAAAAACAGGGACCCCGCAATGAACTCCTAAACTAATTTCGCCGAATGCAATTTCATAACGATCATCTATTAAATCGTTATCACTATCTTCTTCAAGAGGGTTAGTATCATAACGCTCTTCGACATAGTTCCTTAAACTATCAGGCTGGGGTTGTTCCAAATCAAGAACTGCATCACATGAATGGCCAAATTGATTTCCCATTTCATCCCATTTACTTTTTCCAATATCTTGTTCTATTTCTGCTCTAACAGAAGCGGTAAGTAAATCACAATCCCAATTACCATCCAGAGGATCCAGAAGAGTTATGGGGCCTTGTGCAGTAATAACTTCGTATTTGTATCTGGATTCCCAATTATCATTTAGGCCATCGCCATCACTATCTTTCAAGTTTGGATTAGTACCTAAATCAGATTCTTCTAAATTTGTTAAGCCATCTCTATCTGGATCTCCAAGGGGCCCATTATCAGGATTTGGGAAAGTCTCATTTTGTTCCCCAGTTTCTTGTTCTGTATCAACAGAATTAATTGGAATATCTTGGCAATCACTTTGGTCCAAAGACGCATCTCCAAAAGAAATGCACGGCTCACCTGTATCTAGTGGGTCCAATCCATTCTCAATTTCCCATCCATCATCGAGACCGTCACCGTCGGTATCTGATTTTTGCCAATTTGTACCATACAGAGTCTGCTCCATTCTATCAGGAATTCCATCGCCATCCCAATCGCAGCCGACTGTAGGTACACCCTCGGGGCATTCCTTTGGATTTTCATCTTCAGTGAGTAATATATCATCAGCTGCAGACTCAAAACCTCCTGCATCCGTATTAGATATTGCTGCACCTACTATGGTGTAAACTCCAGCTAAACACAATGTTGCAACTATAGCTGCTACAGCGTACTGATTATGATTTAAAGCCATTTAAAAACACCCGCCCCGCACTCGAGGATAAGCCAGTGGATTTGAGTTCGGCTATAATGTTTGATGATTCACGATTATGAAATATCCTCTGAGGTAGAATGATCGGAAAATATTATCAAAGAAAAATTATTTTCATTTTTAGTAAATTCTAATTTTCCATTACGGCCATTAGCTCTCTCCCAACAGGCCAATAATATCCCACAAGTTATAGATGGATGGAACAACGATTGTAGCGTAAATATTATTCCATCATTATCATCATAATTCTCTACATCAATAATAGCACCAAGTCCTGTTTTTTGTAAATGATTATATCCAACTTTTTTCCAATCCTTAATTTCTCTAATCATGATGTGGAATGATTGTAAGATAAATAATTCCCTTGACGATTCAGCCGATGCAGACCACCATTTAGAGTTTGAATCATCAATATCATCCCATTTGTAATTATCATATCTAGAGTTATTATTTAACTCAATAAACGGGGTTGAGGATGTGATGAATTTTTCAAACATATCACTAGAAATTATTAGTTTTCTTGAATTTTGAATGTACCAGCAGCCTTCTGAACCTAAACTCAGCATTTCCCACCATTCGGAGGAATTAGAGACTGATTTTTTTCCCATATCTTGGGACAAATTTATTCTAGAAACCGGAGGCGGAAATGTATCTGAAATTGGACTCAAGGTAAGCAAAATACTTGATTCGGAGTCTGCCCAACTAGATTTGTATCTTTTACCTGACATATATTCCCATGCAGATGATAAATATCCAATGGCGATATTGATATTAGAATAGTCTGTAATTAATAATTTTATATCGGTATCATCTTCATCATAAAATGAAAATGTACCTAAACCTTTTTGATGAAAATCCATCATAAGGTATTTCCAATCATCGATATTATTATTTTTTGGCGCATGAATTTTATTAGATACTAAATAATACTCTAATTCTTCTGAAGATGCTTGGATAAGTCTTTTACCTAATGATAATTCTAATTTTTCCTCTAAACTATGGAACCATTTTTCAAACCATATCGAGCCTACCATCCAAACTGCTTGTCCAGAATTATTTGAATCTAATATTAATCCATTTGAATAATGAACCCATCTGGATGAAAGATCATAATCACCATCATCTGATTTAATCCTTTTAAGAAACCGAAAAAAACTGGAAATAAAAGACATCTTAATCACTTAGAAATTCAGAAATTCTGTTAAATGCAATATCTAGAATTTCTATCTTAGGTAAACAAACCATCCTAAAATGACCATTTCCAAATTCTGGAGAAAACCCAGAACCATGTACAACAAGTACATGTTTTTTATGTAAAAGATCTAAGACAAAATTCTTATCATCCATAGAAAAATTTGGTTTAGTTATTTTTACAAATAAATAAAAAGCTGCTCCCGGGGGTTCACAATCTAGGCCATCTATTTGTGAAATTCTTTCTATGCAGTAATCAAGTCTATTTTTTATTGTTAATCTATGATTAGTTAACCACGATTTATCTCCATTTAAACCTGCTAAAAATCCGTATTGTGCTGGAGTTGATGCACAAAGTCGGCTTCTGAGTAGTCTCTCAATTCCATCCCTCACTAGCGATAAAACATTTTTTGGATCATGTATTGCCAAATAACCAACTCTCCAACCTGGAGCAAAATAAACCTTTGAAACGCCATTTAAAACTATAACGGGAGTTTCATTAGAACGAGATGCAACAGAAACCATGTTACCAGAAAAATCAAGACCATCATATATTTCATCGGCTATTATAGTGCATTGGGGCCATTCATTAGCAATTTTTATTAAAGCGTCTATTTCTTCAACTGTAGCAACATTTCCCGTAGGATTATTCGGATTAATCAATACAAGTAAACGTACATTTGAATTCATTTTTGATGCGATATCTTCTAAATCTATTTTCCATCCATCTGAAGATTTTAATCTGTATTCTACAGTATTAGCACCGTACATTTGGGGATACGCCATGTATGGCGGATAATGTGGCCCTGGTGCAAGTACAGTGTCACCCTCATTAAGAAATGCTGCAAATATGATTTGTAATGCTTCAGTAACTCCATGGGTAACGTATACATCATCATCATCACAAATCCAGCCTTTGGATGATTCACTAATTGAAATTGCATGTCTTAATTCTGGAACTCCATAAGATGGACCATAGCCATTCTCCTGCATGTCCAGTGCATCTTTGAAAGCAGAAATCATATGTGGAGGAGTCGATAAGCCCTCGTAAGCCAATGGATCACCGATATTCAACCGTATTATTTCGTGCCCTTTGGATTCTAATTCTATAGCAGGAACGACTACATCACGGATTGCATATTCAATTTTTGATGCACGTGATGAAACCTCAATCATCTCTTCCATATTAATTCCGAGGGGGTTTGTAACATCAAATTGACTGAGAAAAATCTTATTTCACCACTTAAATTATCAAACTAGTTATTTAATTCCCAATATTTGACGTGCGTGAGAAAGAGAATCTGGTATTCCATTAGCATTTGTTCCACCGCCTTGGGCAAAGGAAGGTTTTCCCCCTCCCCCTCCATCTATGTGAATCGAAATTTGATTTAATATATCGACAGCATTATGGCGAGAAGATGCTAATGAGTTTTCAGTGCATGCAACAATTAATTTTCCTCCTCCTTCACGGCTACCCAATATTGCTAAAGTGGGCATTTTAGAGTCTCTAGTTAATTCTCCAAGCATGCCCATCATTTTCCTTGAATCTCCTTTAGCTTCCATGATAACATACCTTACACCATCTATTTCTGATGATTCATTGCTGCTCCCCGTAGTCCTTAATCTCACGATTTCTCCTTCTAATTCTTCTATTCTTTTTTGTTGCGATTTCCATTCTTCAAAGAATCTCAATACTGTTTTGGGAAGATCTTCCACATTGATCCCCAAAATATCAGATGTTTCTGACAAAATTTGTTCTTGAAGGCGAGCATGTTCACGTGCAGTATCACCGGCCACAACCTGCAGACGTTCTACCCCGTCTTGGACTTGACTCGAACGTATTATACGTAGTTCCCCTATTAATCCAGTTTTATCGTGATGCGTTCCTCCGCAGGCTTGAATATCAAAATCACCGATTTTAATGATTCTAATGTGATCATATTTAGGAGGTCCACCTTGATATATATCAAAGTTGAAACGCTTATCTGCATCACCCCTATTGAGTAATAGTTTTTCAATATTTAAATTTTCGATAATAATTTCATTAGCTCTGTCTTCGATTTTATCCAACATATCACGGCTAATTCTGGAATAATGAGTAACATCGAGTCTTGCATACATTTCTCCTTTATTGGAACCTGCTTGCCATATATGAGGGCCCAGTAATTCCCTAGTTGCACCTCCAACAATGTGTATTGCAGTATGATGATCCATCAATTGTTTGCGGCGTTCCCAATTAACACTACCAGAAATTAAGTCAATTGGCAAACTACAATTAGTAAAATGTAATACTATACCATCATATATTTTCGTATCAAAAACTTTTATTTTTTTATTATCTTGTATTAAAAATCCTTGGTCGCCTAATTGACCCCCTCCTTCTGGATAAAATAGAGTCCTATCGAGGATGATTGCATGAGTGGGAATTTCTTCAACCTCATTAGAAAAATTTAATGATTGGAATTGCATATTTGATAGTTCTATAGAATCAATAACTTGGGCATCAAAATTCATATTTTTCGTATCTTGATAATAATCCAATGAGGTTTTGCTAAGTGAATTAAAATTAAATAATGAAGCATCTTTTTTCATTTTTGAAGCATTTTTTGTCATGATGGCATTTCTTGCCACCATATCTGCTGAAAATCCAACACGAACGGTTAAATTATTCCAACCCAAACTATTTGCGATAGATATAGCCATTTCTGGATTGAGGCCTCTTTCTTCAGAAAGTCTGAATAATATCTTATCTGGAAGTTCGAATATATTTTTTGAAAAGTCTTTTAATGCAGTCTTAACAGCTGATTCTCCTTTACGTAACATCTCATAATATTTTCTTTCCTCTAATTCAAGAATTTCAAAGATTCTTTCTTGTGACTGAACGAATGAATTCATATCTAGATAGTTTTCAATATGTTTGGAGCCCAAGTCAGCAAGAGATACTTTGACTCCAATATTGTCCTTCATTCGGCAGACTCTCCTCGCGAGCATCCGTAACAAATAACCTGCTTTGGCATTACTTGGGACTAAGCCATCACCTAACATGTTACATATGGCATGCATATGATCAGGGATAGCATATATCGAAGATAGAGGTTCAGTTATCTTTTTTAATTCTTTGACAGATAATTGAAATCCAGATTCCCTTAATCTTGAGATGAGTATATCATATAATGAATCAACATTCGTACCTACATCAATATTAAGAATTCCGGATAAACGAGAAATTTCCCCCAGTAAAAGATTTAGATCAACATCTATTTCCATTGATTGAATGGAATCTTGATAACCAATTATTTCCTTAAGCCAATTAACAGATTCCGGATAAATCGCCTCATAAATATTTGGAGTTCCTGCAGCAGCCCAACAAAATCTTTCTAATCCATATCCAGTATCTATTATTTGGAGTTCCATTTCCCTATATTTAATTCCCTTAATTTCTATATTTCCATCATCATGCTCTTCTAAATTCATAAAAACTAAAGTTGCCAATTCCAGACCTCCCACAATTACTTCTAGAGCAGGTCCAGCATTACCTCCTCCTGACCATGGATTCTCAACATAGGTAATTTCATTAGGAGGAATTTTAAATGTTTCAATTAACATATCATCGCAATAACGTACGCATTGATCTATCCAATATACTACATTGCCTTTTTTTGGCCTGTTGAATGCATGATGCGCCATCATTTCGAAGGTAGATAAATGCCTACCTGAACGTCCGACTGCTGCAACATCGGTTAATCTAATACATGGCTGACTTATAGTCAATGGATTGGCTGGAGGGGGCGCTTGACCACTCGTAACATGTGGTTGAAAATCTGCTATACTAGCGATTGTTAAATGTATGTCGTCGCGCCATCTTGCTATCACCGGATATGGAGTGATAATTGTGTGATCACGTTCTGAGAAGTATGAAAGAAAAGTTTTTCTCATCGCATCTTTTAATTCTTTACCCCTCATTGAGTATCCTTTGATAATTGGATTTCCAATGAACGTATAAGGGTCGGCGGTTGAGTCTCCGCATGTCTCCCTATCTTCATCCCTAGTCCAAAATTTTAGATTTGTTACAATACAATTTTTACGATGATGGCCTGATTCACTCCAAAAAGGTATATCGAC
>JBKEHQ010000069.1:0-6853 GCA_046710875.1 Candidatus Thalassarchaeaceae archaeon | reverse complement strand
ATAAATTGAGAATTATTTGGTATTGGTATCCACTTTATTGTTTAGGCGGTATTTCGTTTTTAGCGTTTATAATATTGGTAATTACTGGAACTATACTTGGCCTTTATTATGTGCCAGGAGGAGAGGGTGACCCGACCCCTGCATACAGTAGCCTTGAATTTATTATGACTACTTTGCCATTTGGATATATAATAAGGTCAATTCACCATTGGACAACTCATTTTATGGTGGCAGCAGTATTCTTGCACATGTGTAGAGTTTACTTTACTGGGGCATATAGGAATCCTAGAGAATTAAATTGGTTAATAGGAGTTGCATTGATGTTTTTTACAATATTCTTTGGATATTCTGGATATTTGCTCCCCTGGGATAGTTTGGCATTTGGTGCTGCTACGATTGGAATAAATATGGCAACGTCTACTCCTTTAATCGGAGAATGGATGGCAAACATACTTTTTGCAGGGTCTACATTATCTGGACAAACTGTAACTAGAATGTATTTTTTACATGTCTTCATATTACCAGTCCTAGTAACTGCTTTAATATTAGTTCATTTATTCATAGTTTGGGTTCAAGGTATTGCTGAACCGCATTAAGAGGTATTTAAATGGGATTAATAGATAGATTTGGAAGGATTGCTGATACATATGTCAGCGAAAGAGATCATTTAATTGAAGCTGAACAAGAACGAAGAAGAGTTTTTGTAGGGCACTCATTTTGGCCTACAGAAGTATTAAGAGATACAATAATCCTAGCCAGTATGGTCATGGTAATATGTTTCTACTCATGGATTGTACCTCCTCCCCTGCATAGTGCTGCAGATCCATTTGCTCAAGCAGGATTCGTATTTCCGGATTGGTATGTATTATTCTCTTACGGATACCTAAGATGGGGCGAATATCTGCCTCAGTACACAATTCCAGCAGGACCTATTGGTGATTTCTTTGGTCAACCATTTATTTATTGGAATGCAGCTTGGTGGGGAGCGGCGATAACCGGCATCCCAGTAGGAATATTGGCACTGCCTCCATTCATAATAGGTAAAAGAGAAAAAAGAGGCGTCGAGGACCCTTGGTTTGCTAGTGCAGGGGCCGCTTATTTAGCACATGTCTGGTTTATTTCCGTATTCTCTATAAATATATTCTTAGAATTATATGCAAAAGATTTGACCAATTATTGCTTTAAAGATTCTCATGATTATTTCTTCTGCGGCCGGCAGGCTCCTTGGACTGCTACGATATTCAATGCCATTCCTTGGATATTAACAGCATTTTTCTTATTTGTGATCATATATTTCGGCACAAGAAAATTTTTGTTAAATACTATGGGAGCTAGAGTTACTCCGTCTCTTGGGAAACAAGTTACAATAGGTACCATAATTATTACAGTACTTATCTCAACAGTAACTTGGCCAATATATGAAGGTGGATTTTGGGATTACGGAGGATTAGGTGCAATGGATGATATCTCACAATTAGATGAAATGAGAGAGCAGCCACAGGATACATTAGTTTATTATGGCCAAGGGAATGTCTGGGAAACATGGGAAGATGAATGTTTATCGCATGAGGAAAGTTTCGATTTAGGAGTCTGGGAAACCATTAATCAAGAAGATTATGAAGAATGGTGCGTGATACCTGCATCTAATTGGTTAGATTGGTCCATCTACCAACCAACAAAATTTACTTTAATTGATTATTCTGGAGTTAATGGTCATGCAGATTATGAAACTGGTCAAAATCAAGCATATTCGGAAATGACATATACCGGAAATTCGGATGAATCAGAAGTAAGTATTTCATCTTTCAAATCTTTTACGGTCGAGGATTTTGGAGTAAGTAAATTGCCCACAGATATAGGCTGTAACTTTAGAACAAGTACATACGGAGTAGGAGAACATCAACAGTCAGTATATTTAACTAATTCAATTAAAGAAGAAGTTTGGAGGATGAAAGGCGAAACTTGTTCATTAGAAACAATTTATCTTAACTCAGGAGAAACATACAAAATCTATTTTGAAACAACTTCAAATTCAATTAATGAATCAATTACAATGATTACAGATTTTTCAGCTACGGCATATCAGCCATTGTTATTAACAGAAGATGGAACAGCCCTAATCAGATCGTCCAGTATTTTAACATTAGATGAGATGAAGGAACTATCGACTGAGAATCCAACTTATCATAAAAATCCTAAGAGTCTGGATGCTAAATTAATTTACTCATTATTCATACCTTGCTTAGGAGTCGGGGCAATGGTCTTTATGTTAATGAGAAGTATGGCACGAGGATATGAATGGGAAATGAACAAATGTTATGGCTGCGATCTTTGCGATGATGCATGCCCAGTAAGATTGTTTAATGCGGGAGACAAATTAAACATTATTTATAATACATGGAATAACGAAGATGATGGAGTTCCCCTATATTCTTGTTTGACCTGTAGTGCATGTACAAATGCATGCCCCCAATTGGTAGATTATGATTCATATGTAGATATTCGAAGGAATTTGATTGTAGGGGGCCCTCCTGCAGCTGAAATACCTCATACAGTACTGCAAGCAGTATTGGCTGCTGAAGCAGATGAGGATGAATCATTTATTCCTACAGCCGATTATCCAATAGATTCCAATATTGGCTACTATCCAGGCTGTGTAGACTATATAGATCAAGAAATGGTATTTAGCCATGTAAATGAAGGTACTATGAATCTTGGAGAGACAACTACTGCGGCATTCACACTATTCGAAGAGTTAGGGCAAGATGTTACTTATTTAGGAAGAGATTTCTTGAAATGTTGTGGCCACGACCAAAAGTGGCAAGGATTATCTGAAGTATTTGAAAAATTAAAGGGATATAATCAAAAGAAAATTGGAGAAAGTGGAATTGATACATTGGTAACATCATGTGCTGAGTGTTTCAGAACTTTCGCATTGGATTATGAGTTAGAAGACATGAAGGTTATGCATACAACAGAATTCTTAACTGAAAATGGATTTGATATGGAATTAAAAACAGAGGATGACATAACAGTAACTTATCACGATCCATGTAGAATTGGTAGACAAATGAATTTGTATGATGAACCTAGAAATTTAGTACAATCAATTGAAGGTGTGTCTTTAGTAGAGATGGAACATAATAAAGAGGACGGATTATGCTGTGGAGTTTCTAGTATGATGTCATGCAACGAAAATAGTAGAGGATTACGACTTCAAAGATTTGATGAAGTTAAAGCCACAGGTGCAGACATCATGTTAACAACATGTCCAAAATGTGTAAGTCACTTTGAATGTTTAAAATTTGAAGGAGATCCGAGGCATGATTTTGAAATATTAGACGTGGTCAGTTTCTTAGCAAGACAGGTAAATGCAAAAAATAAAGTTTAATTAAATGCAAAATAAGCTGATATTAAGGATAGTATCGCATTTAATAAAATTCCTATTAATGTAAGTTTTGCTACTTGTTTATTTTGATAGCCTAACGCTGTTAACCATAAAAATAAGCCTATCAAGCCGCCACAAGCAAATGAAATCCACGCCGCCTCTAAACTCAAGAAAATCATCATAAAAAACCAAATGATTACTCCTTGAAACAATGATAATAAAGACAAGGGGTTGAATAACAATTTCTTTAGTTCATCCATAGACATCCGAGGCAACATAGAGCAATGAAACTGACGATTGATAAAGGAAGTGCACCTGAAGGGAGCGAGGGAGGCTGAGGAGTGACAAAACGTGATGACTTGGCCTTGAGGAGAATTTCTCAACAAAGGAGGATCAGAATGATGATGAATGCAGTCAAATCTGAAGAAAGAGCGAAACTCAAGGGCGGCCCTGAAGCCGTAGCATGGGTAAAAGAAGAATTATGTATTGGCTGTGATCAATGTACAATTGTATGTGATGATGATGCAATCGAAATATATCATACCCCAATAAAAAGTCCAATAATGAATGTAGATAATAATAAAAAAGCAAAGGTATTGAGGGATCCATGTACCGGGTGTAAGTTATGCGTCTTGGCTTGTCCAACTGACGCGATACTAATGATAGATAGGTGAAATTATGAGTGAGAAAGATCCATTAAGGTTTGGAGCTGAATTTGGCCCAAAGGGAGTAACTAACCCTAGTGGTGTATCTTTATCAACATTTAAGACATTAGTATGGGTATCAAATCTAGGCGGATTAATATTATTTGCAATAGGATTAGAATTAATGGTAGTTCAACAATTATTTGGATTTGGATTATTGTGCCTAATTGCAGGTGTAATCATAGCATTATTTCCGTCAAATTATGAAATTACAGGAATGGACGGGGAATTTGATTCCATTATAATTAATAATCAAGATGAGGAGTAAATTAAAAATGTCTGAGCATGGCATTAGGACCATAGAAACACCAATAGGTAACTTGTCAATTCATGCAACTAATGTTGGAATTTGTAAAGTATCATCTGAACCTAATATTGAAAATAATAAAATTGGGTTAGAACATTTAAATGAAGCAGAAAAGTGGTTTAACGGATATTTTAAAAAAAAAATATTTGATTTTCCCAAATTTGATTTTTTGAACTTATCGAACTTTGGATTAATAGTTACAAATACACTTCTTGAAAACGTCAAATTTGGAAATACTTCTACATATTCAGAATTGTCATTAACCGCAAATAGGCCCGGAGCAAGCAGAGCAGTAGGGACAATAATGAAGAACAATTCATTGCCAATCATTATTCCTTGCCATAGAATAATAAATAAAAATAATTACATTGGAAATTATAATTTTAATAAAGGACGTACTACAAAAAATTGGTTGTTAATGCATGAAGGAATGATAATCCAAGATAGCCATGTAATTTAAATTCAACTAGGCCATATACCTACATCATCCAATATATCCAACGTATTTTTATTGATCGGCGCATTGTCTCTTTGAGTTAGATGGGTTGAATGAAATAATCTTAATCCAATGGCCATATCTGGTTGTTTCAATAATTGCTCAGTAAGAATTCCGTAATCATGTGCCCACTCTTTAGCATGAGGCATCATCTCATCCATAAATGAATTAAATAATGATGGAGAGGTTGCGGTTCCGGCTGGCATTTTTGGCCTATTAATAATTCGACTAGGGAGCCCCGATAGTTTTGCTGCTTCCCTTAATGCCATTTTTTCATTAGAATCAGATATTTTCCAATTTATAGGGATTTTGTGAGACTCATCTCTATGTTTTTTCCCAAGAAATGGGACGCGAACTTCCATGCCAAAGCACATACTATGTCTATCCGCCAATCGTAATTGAAAATTTGATAGTTGACCCCTATCCAATTCAAACTGGAGTGTGTTTTGTAATGTATCATAATTCTCTCCTAAAAAAATATTTTGGTCTTTCCAAGGCATTCCTGGGCCTGAATGAATTTCAGGTAATACAGCATTATCAATTAAATTAAGTCTCTTCTTAATAATATTAGAATGATTTTTGATGTTCTTAAATCTCGAATAACCAGCATGAAGTTCGTCGGCCCCTTGACCGCATAGTCCAACCTTAACACTTTTTGACATATGAGAAAATAAAGGTTGCCAAAATAAGACTGATAAATCTAATTCTTCTCCATGGTATGAAAATTTAGGCAGTTCGTTCCAAAAAATATTGTCATCCATGATACTAGAATTTAATTTTAAATCATTTTCTTGGGCTACGAATTGCGCGGCAAGATAATCAGGATTATCTTCGCTCCCCGCTATAGTCCAACATTCAGGAACTGCGATACCAGTATCATTCGCAACATTTTTTGAAAGGGCTGCTATTAAACTTGAATCCAGTCCCCCCGATAAAACAATACCTATTGGGACATCAGACATCAATCTATCATCTATGCTAGATTCTAAACTATCTAGTAATATTTTAGCATGCTTGGAAGGCGTCCATTGTTTTGAAGGGGAGATTATATCTTTCGAATATGTGCTTACTCCTGTCAAGACTGCCCGCCCATTGGCATCAATAGACCATGTTTCCACAGTGCCCGGGGAAACTTGACTGACGCCTTCGAATAGAGTAGTGTTATCCACAGTATATTCATATGATAACCTAGCGTGAAGTGATAAGATATCAGGTTTTGGAACAAAATTTGGATGCATAAAAAATGCTTTTATTTCTGATGCAAACATTAATGTTCCATCTTCTAGAATGGTTCGAAATAATGGCTTAACCCCCATAGGATCTCTTGCGAGTATTAATTCGCGTTTGCGGGGATTCCAAATTGAAAAACCAAAAATACCATCTAATTTTGAAATCCAAATATTATGCTTACTGGCAGGATTATTATTATCCGAGTAATTAGGCGTATGTCTAATATTATTATTTAATTTTCCAATAGGTACCGAATTCGGCATATTTAGGTTTAAATTGTATTTATCATGTAATGCAAGTATTACTTCTGCATCTCCATTAGTCCTCCATGAGAAATTTCTAATCTTTGATTTAATTTTTTTATAATTATAAATTTCTCCATTTTGGATTAAAACAGATGAATTATCAGATAATATCGGTTGTTTTGACCCAGATAAATCAATTATAGATAATCTAGAATGACTCAGTGCAATCGACCCACCATTTATTTGTTCGACAAAGGAACTTATTCCATCCGGCCCCCTGTGAGAAATACGTGATGCCATTGCTGCTGTGATTGATGAATCAGCATTACCAAAAAGACCAGATATTCCGCACATAGTAAATTCCTCATCTTAATTTATTCATAATTCTATTTTAATAATAGTCATACCCAAATTCAAATACGAGAATATATTAATCAGAAGAATCTGATTAATATTAAGAGTGATGCTGCTGATGCTATTGCC
>JBKEHQ010000068.1:0-6925 GCA_046710875.1 Candidatus Thalassarchaeaceae archaeon | reverse complement strand
GAAATATATCAAACTTTAAAATCAATTTTAAATAAAAATAACTTATTAGGAGGTGTCGGAGATGAAGGAGGCTTTGCCCCTAATTTAAAATGTAACGAGGATGGATTAATATTTGTTCAACAGGCAATATTAGAATCAGGATATAAGCCAGGAACTGAGGTCTCAATAGCACTTGACGTCGCTGCCCAAGAATTTTATTTTGAAGGACAATATAAAATTGATGGTAAACTAATCTCTGGATTGGAGTTAGCAAATATTTATTCCAAATGGATATCATCTTATCCTATAGTTTCAATAGAAGATCCATTTGGAGAAGATGATTGGGATTCTTGGATTGAATTTACAAAAAAAGAAGGACATAGGGTACAAATAGTCGGGGACGATTTATATGTTACTAATCCAGAAAGATTTGAAAAAGGAATTAAACTTTCGGCCTCAAATGCAATATTAATAAAATTGAATCAAATAGGGACTTTTACAGAAACTATGAAAGTTATAAAGATGGCAAAAGAAGCAGGATTTAGGACAATAATCAGTCATAGGTCCGGAGAAACAAATGATGATATAATTTCTGATATAGCTGTAGGAACAAATGCCGGACAAATAAAAACAGGTGCACCTGCTAGAAGCGATAGAACATCAAAATATAACCAATTACTAAGAATTTACGAAGACTGTAATGAATACACTAATTTATTCTAGTGATTTTAATAGTAATGGCAAGACAATGGTGGCATCTGATTCTATCACAAATCTTGGAGTATCAATGTCTAATTTTCCCCAACTTATCTTTTCACTAGGAGGCGCTCCAGAATATCCTCCATATGATGATTTAGATTCACTAATTTGTGCAAACCATTTCCAACGATTTACTTTTATTCCCACATCTTGTTCTAACATTGGCACAACACAAATTGCAAAATCTCCAGCAATTCCTCCTCCAACTTGTAATATTCCAGTTGGAGAATCGTCTTCTCTATACCAATCTGCAAGTTCCTGCATAGCATACAAACCTCCCTTTACTATATCTGAACTCTTTAATGTACAATCTAAAACTCTCGCAGCAAGTATATTCCCCAATGTTGAATCTTCCCAACCAGGGACAAATATTGGTAGATTGGCATCTGCTGCAGCTAATAACCATGAATTTTTTGGATTTGCATCAAATTCTATATCGCTATGCAATAAGATATCATACAGATATTCATGAGGAAATCTTTTGTCACCAGCTGCTTCAGCATTTTTCCATAAAGGCAATAGTAATTTCTCAATTTTTCTAACAGCCTCTTCTTCGGGTATCGCAACGTCCGTAACTCGATTCATTCCTCTATCTCTGAGTGCAGCATCATCTTCTGCCGTCATTTCTCTCCAATTAGGAATTTTCTCATAACTTGAATGTGCAACTAAATTAAACAAATCTTCTTCTAAATTGGCACCTGTACAACAAATTGCATGAATTTTTTGAGATCTGATAACAGGCGCCAAAGTCCTTCCTATTTCAGCAGTAGACATGGCACCAGCCAAAGTAATCATCATTCTTCCTTTATTATCAATGAATTTTCTTAGAGAATCAGAACATTCTGCTAATACTCCAGCATTAAAATGCCTATAATTTTCCTCAATAAACTTTCTTATTGACATTTAATCACCTTTTTGTAAAAATCTTTTTACAGACTCTTCTCTTACCAAATGCAAATTATCTATAGACTTTGAAAGAATAATTTTTAATTCATCTATAATTATTTGGGGATCATTTTTCCCACATGTAAAGACATCTATTGCCAGGATACCGATTTCCGAATAACAATGTGCAGTAACGTGACTTTCATCCACTAATACAACAGCTGCAAATCCTGGTGGACTATCTGTTCCATCAAATTCTACAACGTGGGCGTGAACTTCTTTTACTCCGGCTTTTTTTATACAACTTCTAAGAATTTTTAACATCCATTTACCATCTTCTTGAGCAGGTGGATTATAATTAATATAATCTAAAAAAATGTGAACCCCTCTACTTCCATTCGTGTTCATATTGATTAACCCATAATCTATCATAAATATAATTTTAGATAGTATATTTATAAAAATAACAAATTAATTTTATTTAATCAACCAATTCTTTAATCTTAACAATCCTTCTGTAATGACATCTTCATCCGAAGCATATGAAACTCTAACAAAACCTTCTCCTCCTGCAATTAAGGATGCTGGGATTAATTGTACTCCGGCCTCCAGTGCACCATCTGCGAATTCAACATCGCTCATCCCGGTTCCAGTAACATCAACGAAAACATAGAAAGCACCTTCTGGCTCAGTAATCCTCAATCCAGGTATTTCTGAAAGTCCTTCAACCATAAGCTTCCTCCTTTTCAAATATTCTTGATTAAACTCGGCAACTTCATTATCACATTTTAATGCAATTTTTGCTGCATCCATTAGGAATGTTGGAACATGAGATGCAGAATTTGCTTGACTCTTTGCTGCGGCCTTCATTGCTTCTGTTGGACCTGCCATAAATCCAAGTCGCATTCCAGTCATGGCCCAAGACTTTGACCAGCCGTTAACTACAATCGTACGTTCCATTCCTCCAGGTAAGGATGCAGGGGAAATATGAGGATAATCTACCCAAACTAACCTTGCATATATTTCATCGGATACAATCCAAAGATCATATTCTTTAGCAATATCGACAATCTCTTGTATTTCCGAAGGCGTAAATACTGCTCCAGTGGGATTACATGGAGAGTTTAATAAAATCATCTTAGTTTTATTAGTTATCGAATTTCTAATTGCATCCATATCAGGATGAAAATTATCCTTTCTAACTGGCACATGGACAGGTATAGCTCCAATAAATTTTAGCATTGGTTCATATGATGCCCAAGATGGGGCAAGCAGTATAGCTTCATCTCCTGGCATAGTTGTAATCAAAAAAGAATAAAGTAAACCTTGTTTTGCACCAGGAGTTATAATTATATCTTCAGGAGGATACCTTAAATTATGTTTATCGTTAAGGTAGTTTGCAACTTCTTTACACAATTCTAAAGAACCCGCGCCTCTTGTATACTTCGTTTTTCCTTCTTTTAAACCTTTAATTGCAGTTTGTATTACTCTATCAGGGGTATCAAATCCCGGTTCCCCCACGGTCCACCTAATCACGCCTTCTGCAGGTGGTTGAAGATAAGGTGCAAACCCTACGCCGAGTCCATCATACCTCTCGGATACTCTCGGCACATAGTTATCCGAGTGTTTAACCTACATGATAGTATGCAAGGAAAATTAAATTACGGACGAACAATATTCAAAGAGAGCGCTCCACTCGCCTTGTATAAGCACGGATGGCAGAGTAGCTATGCAAGGGATTGCAGATCCCTGGACCTGGGTGCAAATCCCGGTCCGTGCTCCAAAAAATTATTTTTTTATTTACTTAGTTTAGGTCTCCATTCCATATCGTAATGAGGCCCAATTCCGGATATTTCAAAAATATCTGATACAATCCTAAAACCACATCTTGAATACATTGATACAGCTCTAATTCTCGCATTACACCAGATGCCAGTATTCTCTTTACTAACTTCATTTTGTAGATTTTTTACTATATCCGAACCTATTCCTTTATTCCTAAAATCAGGATCAACTGCCATCCCCCTAATCCTATATTTACAATCTTCTTTAGCATCTAATTGTAGCGTCGCACATCCTATTATTTTTTCCCCATTGTATACGCAAATAAATCTAGTTTTAGTATCATCATCTACTCCAGGATAATATTCACTACCTCTGGGTAACCCAATCCTCAATACTCTATATCTTAAATCTAAATGATCATCATCAATAGTTTTTAGCCATCTCAAATCATACTTCATACCAATCCGTATACGATTACCACAATTAACTCATCTTATATCGGCGCTTTAAAGTGATAATTATCCTCGGAAAAGATATGGACGAGGCCGATGCGCCAAATTGGAAAATCTGGGGATTTCTCGGAGTAGTACTTTTATCAAATGCATGTCTGCTAAAAATTTCATTTTTAGGACCTTGGGATTCAAAATCATTTACACTTGGAATATTTGGTTTAACAGGCATTTGCTTAATTTATATCTCCTGGTACAGGCTTAACTTCAAGAAGAATGGATTAATACCTTGGATGGATGACTGGCAATATCCGTCTAAATCAGCAAAATATGAATTATTAGTGGGCATCTTTACTATTATTTTAGCAGGATTAACTGGTAATAATATTCCTCAACTGCCAGATCCAACTGGATTAATATTGGGATTAATCGGCACGCTGATGGTCCTAAATGCAATTTACGTATTGTTGAGCCTTGGTCCTTTAAAAGATAATTAAATTATCTGTTCCCAGGTTTCCAAAATTGTAGAGGTAAAGCGTTATTACCTTTCATTACTCTAAATGCCAAATGATCAGCTCTCTCGTTCCATCTGTGGCCTCTATGGGCTCGAACATGTTCGCATTTTATTGACTTAACGGACTCAACCTCCGACCATAATTTTTGCACTTTCAAGGCCAACTTTCGATTAGCTTTAGCTTTCCAAACTCCTTTTGCAATATTCATTGCATATTGAGAATCACCTCTAATAATTGCTGGCCTATCTGTGTGATCTAATAATAACCATCTAAGTGCATATGCAATAGCGCTCAATTCTGCAGTATTATTTGATCCAACATCTGCCCCGAGAAAATTTTTAAATCTTGAATTTGTCTCTACTTTACCACTTTCTTCATAAATTAAATTACCTTGACCTTTACCTAATCCATTATCTCCATCTATAACGCAAAACCCCCATCCTGCTGAAGTATCCGATGTTACATTTCTATTATCTTCACAAGATCCATCAACATAGACATATATTGGATTAAAATCCATAACTATTCTCCAATCAATTCCTCATATGTGTTGGAATCCAGTAGCCCTTCTAATTGAGTTAAATCATCAATTGTCATTTTACAAATCCAACCGTTGCCGTATGGATCAGTATTAATGGTTTCAGGCGCATCTTCTAGTAAGTCATTTACTCCTGTTACCGTGCCTGATATTGGAGCATATATTTCACTAACGGATTTTACTGATTCCACACTAGCATAAGATTCCATGGCATTAAAATGAGTATCTATTTCAGGCAATTCTACCCATACTACATCTGTAAGCGCATTTTGAGCAAAATCAGTAATTCCAACTACGATTTCATTACCATCAATTCTAATCCATTCATGTTCAGCAGTATATTTCAATTCACTTGGTATGTTACTCATCGCACCCACTCTCTATTTAGAGGAAGGCATAGAGAAAGTCAAGTTTTCGCTTATCACTATTCCTCTCCATGTTTACTTTCAAGATGTTCAATTTCCATTTTTGCCCATGAAGAGCCTAAATTAGCCACATCTGATTCATGATATTCCGTATTTAATCTTTCACGCATTTCTATATCTAACTCTTTACTAAACCATTTATCTAATTTATTTGAATATTTTAAAACTAATAATACTAAACACAACAATCCAGTTAAAAATATCAATACAGTTGAAATAATATAATTATTACAAATACCATTTTCACATTGCTTTACAAGGATATCTTTATCAATAAAAGCAATTGAAATTAAAAAAAATAAAGGAATTATGACTCCCAATAAAACTCTTTCCAATCGTCTAGCGGGAGAGCCCATGATTTACTCCGGGGGCTCCTAATCAATCAACTTGCCCTACATTAATAAATTTCTTTTATCAATTTATGAATTTTATATGGCAATAAAGCCCTATTTACAGGCGTTACTTCCAGAATTCTACCATCATCACGTCTTCTGATGTCTTGGAGTAAAGGGTGCCTGCTCTTTTTATGTAATGTTAATAGCGTAGGCATATCATATTCTAGAGCCGTTCTGACTGCTGCAACAAAACCTTCACTTTCAACTGAAAACTTACCAACTTCATCAATCACTAAAATTTCACAATTACCTATACTATCCAATATGGCAGGAACAGCAACTCTGTCAAGTTCTGTAGGATCAATGCCGAATCCCAAAATCCTCAATCTTGAATCTATATTTCTATGTGCCATTATTCCTTTTTCACCTGTTTGAATATTAACACATGCATAACCAACTCTTTCTCCATTTTCTATTATTGGCTCAGTCTTTATTCCTCCAATCATTTTATCCGCTGAAAATCCACTTCTTGTTCCTGAATTACCATTTTTTCTTTCTTCAATAATCATATTGATTACCTTCTCGAGAACGGCCGACTTGCCAGACCTTGGCAAACCAGTTATTCCAATTTTTGGATTTATTCCTATAATATCACCTCGATGGCCGCTTAGCCACAGCGCTACCAACAGGGGCACATACTGCAAAGGTATTAATCAGTTTCATTAAAATATTGTAATTACTGTCACAGACCGGAATTTAAAATCGGTTCTTAGGAAATCAAACATCTCTTTTATTGCCCTTAAACGATAAAGAGGAAACAATTTTTGGAGTAGGAAATGGTAAACCTGCAATTTCATAATTATTTACATTATTATTTGCAGCCCAAACTTTTGACCATGTATTCAAAGATTCTGAATTTAGATGATTTACTATCGTATTCAAACCTTCATATAAAGATCCAAACTCTTCTTTGAGGACGTTACAGGTTTCTTTAGGAATTTGTAAATAATTTACAGAATTACCAAGAACACAATTTTTAGGAACAACGCTCCATAATAACCGTCTCTTCAGGCCTGAATTAACTACAGCCTGACACGCAATCCTGGGAATTTCATTATTTTTAACATCTCCAACCCACATTGATTGATGTGTTTGCATTGATTCTTGGTCATAATCGCCATCGAATGCAGGATGATCAATTATTACTTTATTACCATCTAATTTAAAATGATTACTTCTAATCAATGGTACTCCT
>JBKEHQ010000067.1:0-7078 GCA_046710875.1 Candidatus Thalassarchaeaceae archaeon | reverse complement strand
CCCTATTGGTCGTTCAGCATCATCAATTTCAGTAGGGCAACGACATTCTTGTGCAATCTTGGATGATGCAACTTTGTATTGCTGGGGATATAACTCTAATGGGCAATTAGGTAATGGAAATATTGTGGACAACAATGCTCCTGAAAATATAGATCTCAATCATGGTTCAGGTTTCCAAACTCCTTGTAATCCAGGTACTTATCAACCCTCTTCTGGTCAAACATCTTGTTCGCTCGCAGCCAAGGGTTATGATGCTCCAAATTCTTCTTCATTAGATCAATCCCCTTGTAAGATAGGGCATTATTCTAATATCAGAGGTTTAGCAAATTGTGCAGAGGCTTCACTTGGGCATTATGTTGAAACTGTGATGGCAATGGGCCAAATTGCATGTCCAGAATTAAAATCTACGATTCGAACAGCTTCAAATTCTCTTAATGACTGTATATTGGATACGGATGGAGATTCGATTGTAGATATCAATGATTTAGATGATGATAATGATGGAGTACCAGATGCAATTGATTTTGATCCATTAGATCCGAATATTTCTGCAGATACAGATCGTGACCAAATTCCAGATAATATAGATCCGGATGATGATAATGACGGAGTAAATGATACTTATACTGCGGCATTTATAGATTCAAATGGCAATATAGTCTATCAAGTAATAATTATGGATGCTTTTCCCTTAGATAGGACTGAGTGGAGTGACACAGATTCAGATGGCATTGGAGATAATACTGATCTGGATGATGATAATGATGGGCGAACAGATAACTTTGATACATTTTCTTCTAATAAATTTGAATGGTCTGATTATGACGGGGATCAATTAGGCGATAATTTCGATGCAGATGATGATGGTGATGGTGTATGCGATACTAATACTGGGACATCTTTTGTTGATTCATCAAATAATAATTATGGCAGTAATCACAATATTGGTAGTGTTAATATCTTAACATCATTGGGTGAAGAAGTTCCTTTAATGCATCCTTCTGTTTTAGCCTATCTCCCATCTTCATATCCACTAATTTATCCATCAGACTTTACCAATTTATCTAATGGTCATCCAGTTTATACAATTACTTTAGAATACTGTAATTTGTTAGGCGATGAGTTCCCACTTGATCCTTCCGAATATATAGATACAGATGGAGATACACTAGGTAATAATTTTGATAAAGATGATGACAATGATGGCTATGAGGATTCTAATGACTCTTTTGAATTAGATCCAAATGAATGGAGCGATTTAGATGGAGATAATAAAGGGGACAACTTTGACCTTTTCGACAATGATCCATTGGAATGGATGGATTCTGATGGAGATTCTGTAGGGGATAATTCCGATGGTTGTATTTTTGAACCAGGATTAAACTCTTCATATGTTGACATTACCCATTTACTTGCAATTGGAAATATAATTGGATGTATACCGGACCCCAATCTAGATATCGTGGAAGAAGAAGAGTCAGAAATTCCTGAATTCTCATCAATTGACTTCTTGGATTTAGATAATGATGGAGAAATTAACCTATTGGATATTGATGATGATGGGGACAACATTCTAGATGCTCAAGATTCTCATCCATATGATCCAAATAGGCCATTTGACCAGGATGTATATTTATTAATAACATTAATATCGATTTTCTTAATATTCATGTTATTTAGATTGGTCAATTGGCAAAAAACTAAAATTGCCAAGTTCCGATCAAAGAGAATACATTTGGAATGACTTTAGTGGTGCAGGGGACAGGATTTGAACCTGCGAAGCACTACGCACTGGGACCTAAACCCAGCCCCTTTGACCACTCGGGTACCCCTGCTTATTTATGATGCGAGCGCTTTATGGTCAAGAATGCAACGTATGATGCCACTAATCCCAATAGTATGATAACAGGGATGGAATGTCGTGGTTTTACTGATATGGCTCGAATTGGTATAGTAGGTTTAGGCAATTGGGGCACTGCTCTAGCCAAGATATGGATAGATGATGGGCATAATGTATCTGGATGGACGGTTGAACATGAAGTATACCAGTCTTTAATGGAAGATAGCCTGAACACTAAGTACTTACCAGGTCATGATTTATCAGGCTTACAAGCAACAATGGAACTTTCAGATATCTTAGAAACTTGCGAATTAATCATAATGGCGTTACCTAGTTCAGTAATTATATCTGTCTTCGATGATATGATTCAATATTTACGGCCATCACATGTAATAGTCGACTTGGCAAAGGGACTAGCTCCTGAAAATGAAAAACATGGACTAATATCTGAAGTATTAGAAGAAAAATTAAATCGCGCTGGAAAGAATAATCCTGTAGTAGTTATGACGGGCCCTACCATCGCTCCAGAAGTAGCAAGGGGAGTTTTAACAAATGCACTAGTCGCATGTCATGACAGATCTGTGGCAGAAAGAGTGGCAGAAAGACTCTCTACTAGCTCATTGATATTGACGCCTGCTGTAGATCCAATAGGGGCTGAATTATGGGGGGCATACAAGAATACTGTCGCATTAGCTTGCGGACTAGTTGATGGTTTAAGAGACTCAATAGGCGGAGATAATCTCAAAGCCGCATTAGTTCTTGCTGGATACAGCGAAGGAATATTACTACTTGGAAAGATGGGTGCAAAGGAAAATACTGCTTTTGGTCCTGCTGGGATTGGTGACTTATATGTCACAGCCACAAGCCCAAGAAGCCGTAACAGAACATTAGGTGAAAAACTTGGTTCAGGGATGAGCCTTGATGAGGCCTTAAACGATATGTTCATGGTTGCAGAAGGCGTAAGGGCTACTAAATCTTTTTTAGATCAAGCATTAAAATTACAACTCCATACTCCCTTTTTATCTTCATTGTGGGCATTACTTGAAGGAGAAATAGAAGTGGAAGACGCCGTAAGAAAAATGGTAGAATCATATAGGAGCTAAAATTATGTCTTCTATGGATTTAACTGATTTTGAAGCTAGGATGTTGAAATGGATTGCATCTTCAGATTTTACTGAAGTACCATGGTCAACTAAACGCGCAGCAGAAGCATTCAAAGTCGATGAAAAAGAAGTTTATGAGGCATTGGCAGCATTAACTTACAAGGTTAAAGATAATATCCAGATTTCATATAAGGAAGGCTCAATAAGAATTATAGCCGATGATATTTGAATATTTTTTATTATTTCTTACTATTTGGCGATCCAAAAACTCCCCACCACGATGGTTTTGATAAATCTCCCTCCTCATTAAATAATGATCTTGCCGATATTGAAATAAAGTCTATTACTAGCACTACAATGAAAATTATTATTAGATAAGAAATTACTTTATCATATTGTAGAAATTTTAGGTATAGATTGATGTAATATCCAATACCACCTGCTCCAACTATTCCTATTACTGTACCATGTCTAACATTATATTCAAACATAAAAATTGTTTGTGAAATCAAGCTATTGGCCATTTCAGGTATTACAACTCCTATTGCAATTTCAAATTTTGATAGTCCCATTGACCTTGCAGTCTCCAAAGGAATGTTATTCATCCCCTCTATTGCTTCATATTGTAATTTACCCAAGTATCCAACAGTGTATATTGTCATAGCCAATACTCCTGCAAAAGGCCCAAAGCCAACCAAAATAACAAAAAATATTGCCCATATTATGCTAGGTAAACTTCTAGCACCTGCCAATATGAATCTAATAAAATATGAGATGCCCTTTGAATTAAGGTTACGTGCTGCAATCATGGATAATGGCAATGATATTATTGATCCCAATATTGTGGCTACAAATGCAATTTTTATCGTTTCAATCATACCAATCCATGCTGTTGAACACGTAAAATCAAATAATGGATATACAGTACAAACCGGATATGCTTGAGGTTTAATGACACTCCAGTCTGGTGGCCATAATGACTCATTGAAGAATATAATTAAGTTCCCAAAACTTCCTGATAACCTTCCCCAATGATTGACCATTCCATCCAATATCCAGAATGTGAAAAATATTGTGCCAAAGAACAAGAACAATATCTTATTTTGCATTGTAATCATACTTTGATCTCCATTGCAGTGACTTCTCTGATAAATGGATTAATTCTTCCGTCATCAATAACTAATAATCTATCTGCCATTGATCTAGCCCTTGCTATGTCATGTTCAACTACAATCAATGCTGCTCCGCTTTTACGAACATACTCTAGTACTTCTCTTAGCACCATCTCCATGGTTTCTTCATCTAATTCACTCAGAAACTCATCTGCTAGTATTAATTTTGGCTCCTGTGCCAAAGTCCTTGCAGTTGCTACCCTTCTTTGTTGCCCTCCTGATAATTTCCTAACTGGCTCTAATATTTTATCGGTTAATCCCATTCTTTCAATGGCCAGATGCGCTTTCTTCTTTACTTCCAAAGAATGAAAAATTGTTGAACTCCCAGCAGTAGCTCCCAACATGACATTATGCATTATGCTAGCATGCCTTACTAATCCAAGCCTCTGAGGAACGTAACCCAATCTCCCCCTTTTAGGTTTATGAGGTAATAAATCACCACATACTTCCACATTGCCCTCTAATGGAGAGACAATTCCCGCTATAGTTCTGAGCAAAGTAGTTTTTCCAACTCCTGATGGCCCAGTTATGGCAACAACCTCTCCTGGCCAAATTTCTAAGTTTGGGATTTTACATAGTAGGTTTTTGGGATTATATCCAATTAAAACATCATTTAGACGAACTAAAGGAATTTTTTCAACTCTATTTGCCGATATTCAAACCACTTCCCAATACTTTGTTTAAAGTTTAGGGGGACCTAAACTCTTATTTGGTACTGCCGGGAAACTATATTCACTATTAAAAATCTGATTATCTTATTATGCTTGTAATAGTTGCTGTTGATATTCTATAATTTTAGGTACATTAATAATAATCTCAGAATATTTACCTAAGTGATCCTGGGAATTAATTGTAATTATTCCAGATGAATCTAAGACATTATGTAAAATTTCTGATCCGCAATTATTCTTTGGCGATTCTTCATCTATCACATGAACAGAAATATCATAACATCCAGTATATGTATTTCCCATGACTGAATAATTTTCAACATACATCTCATAATTAAGTGTCATTAATGAATTCAAAATAGCAGTTCTAGTTTGAATATCTAAATAATTTGGATTATAAATTATAGATTTGGTAGGAATTTCTCCTAAAGTTGGAAGGGATATATATTGGGCAGCATCAAGGCACCATTCAGCACTTTCAGGGCCATTACAAAATTTTTCTATGGCATTATACTTGATAAATGCTACATCCCCTGTCCCTTTTGAAAGGCATTTTAATGCTCCCTCTTCACCATAATAATCATCTTCTTCATCAGGTATTGACGAATTTTTACTTAGAAATGTCTGAATAGTATTTATTATACTAAAATTTTCTATATCATTTTCAAATGAATTTATGTAACCGTTATTAATTAAATTACCCAATGGTATGAAAGTCCCTGCAGAATCTAGTAAACTGGTATGGCACGATATTTTACCGTTTAATAATTCAAATGGGTCAGTTTCCTCGTCATCATCTAGATGAGCGATTGCTATATCGCTACCAGATCTAATCCATGCTTTTGATTCATGTTTAGACTTCCCATCTTCATCTTTTATCGCCGCCATGACTGCTAGGCTATATTGCTTCCAACCATACCATGCCGCATTTTCGTTGACTAAACCGATATCAATATTATTTGCATCCAATGCGTCAAGAATTTCTATTTCTGAATTAAATATATGTACTTCTACTTCAATTCCAAGAGTATTTTCTAAATATTTTCCTAATAGTTCAGGATTACTATCATTACTTATATTATTGATTTCAAACCCTATTCTAATCTTATCTAAAGAAGGAGATATTGAGTTATTTATTTCATATTTATCATCATAATATGCTGAGATTCCAGGAATATTGGACATTAATGATGAGAATTCTGATAAATGTTCTGTAGCATTTGTGGATATAAATCCTAAAGAATTAAATATATTTTTTAATATACTTATTCCTTCAATTTCATTGTCCATTTCTATTAATATTTCTTCTAATTGTTCTAATAAACTATTATTTATTTTAGATGGATTGTACATCAGTGGATTGCTGGGTGACTTCCCAAAGGTAGGCAATGCAACGTAGTCTTCGATATTTCCACACCAATTATTATTCCTTTCAATGCCATCACCTGCTCCACAATATGCTTCTGCAGTATTTTCATTAGCAAATGCAACTTCACCTTTGCCTTCAGATAGGCATCTCAATGCACCTCCATCTCCGTAATACGGGCTACCGACATCAGGAATTGATGAATTTTCTCCAAAAAAACCATATATCGTATTTCTAATTGTTTCAACATCGTTGGGATCTCCTATTATGTTTGCATATCCATGTCCAATTAAGAATCCCATTGGGATTAACATACCTGTTGATTTCAGCCAACCGGTGTGACAGGAATTTTTACTTGCTAACAATGAATATGGATCGGTATATCTATCGCCATCAATTTGCGCCATTCCTATTTCGCTATCTCTTTTCACCCATGCATGAGAATTATAATATGACTTTCCATCTTCATTCAAGTCAGCAGCTAAAACTTCTAATCCATGTTGTTGCCAACCCATCCATCCTGACCCGGCATCCATTACTGCAATATCTGCATTTCCAAATCTCAATGCTTCAATCATGGCACCTTCCGACGCTACATTAAAAATAGAAACATCGTAATTTAATTTATCTGATAGATAGTCTGCTAATATTTGAGGATTATTATCGATATCTTCTAAGTTATCTTTAATCTCATAAGCAATTACAAGCGTTCCTAAATTATCTTCCTCATTTGTACTTTCGATACAACCTGAGAAAAATGTTGACAAAATCATTATAGTTACAATAATTGTAATTCTTGAAGCTATTTTCATATTACAAACACCTTTTTAATATTGATAATTGGAACTAGTTTAACTCCTTATTTAATAAGACGCAAGATGTTTAATGATTTAATTGTGAGTTTATGCCATTACAAAATATTTTTA
>JBKEHQ010000066.1:0-7121 GCA_046710875.1 Candidatus Thalassarchaeaceae archaeon | reverse complement strand
CAACATGAATTTATGCATCATCTTTTCCGATCATGGCCTGAATTTGGACTTGAAGACCAAGGGCATCAATGGTTTAACAGATCTACTTGGCCTGATGATTTTGAAGGAGAATGGGAGCCGGATTTTTATTATGAATCCATAGTTAAAAGATTCCTAAATGCCACTCCTTCCCTATCTGAGGTATTATCTGCGCCCGATTTTGTTGACCCCAGTACATTGAATCCACTAGATTTAGAAGGAACATTTGTTCGTCAACCAGAAGAAAATAATTGGCATAATGTAACTATTACTTATGATGGTACAGAGCATTGGTGGACCAATGCAGCAGGAGTTAGTTGGTCATTAGAAATACGAAACAATTCAATGTGGTCTGGTTCAGATTGCCCATATGGAGAGAGTGAAGTATTAATTGAGATGGAAAATAATGTAATCATAGCATTATGGTTTAATGGCGAAAGATATGAAATGATTGATAATTAAACCAATTAATTCATAAAAAGTCATTTTGAAGATTAGCCTCTAGTATTTTTTATTTGGATAAACATTGTAAACCTAGATACTGAAGGGAGATTAGAAACATGAGTGAGAAGGCATATGACCTCTATGATTTAGAGGATAAGTACCAACGATCATTGGATGATTGTAAAAAATTTCTTATTTCCAAAGGCAGAGTTGTAAAAGGTACCAAAATAAGTAAATCAAGAATTGATTATATGGTTTCAATAAAGGCTACTTGCCCACTTTGTGGTGCAATATTTAACGGCAAAAACAGTAATACTGAGCACATATTACCACTTGGCTTGGGAGGTAAAAATGTAGCTAATAACAAAATACAGTTATGCGTGGCATGTAATTCTGCTAAAAATAATTTAATTCAGAGTTATTTGGGTCAACCACCTTATTGGAAATATTATGATGATAAATGGAGCACAATAAAGAAATTTATTTTGTGGAGCGAATTTGTATCTGATGAGGGAATTAGGTTTAGCGATAGTGTTCCTTCAATGCATCAAAGGTTTCTAGATGCTCGATTTGGGGGTATTGAAGATAATATCAATGTTAGAGGATATGGTAGATTATCATCATGGAAAGTTGGTGATGAGCCGGATATAAATTTTGATCAAAAGAAAACAAAAAAGGTTCTAAGAGATCCTAAAGATAAAACAAAAAGTGGTATCTTTTCTATGATTGAGAGTGGAATAGGCATATTAGGAGATAAAATATTTTCCGATAAAAAGAAAAAAATAAGACCAATGGCTAGAGTACAAAATACTCAAGTTAAGGAAATAATTAATCCCCCAGTAAAAGAAAAAGAATTAGAATTAGAATCATTAGAAGAAGTAATCTTCAAACTAGTTGGTAAAGACGAAATGACTCTTCAAAAACTTGGCAATAAAATCTCAAAATATGAGAATAAAAGAAGTGGTGGAAAAGGAACTAGAGAGTTCTTTGCTACTTATGGCCACAAAGGAACTATGAAAAATATATTAGAAAAAGAACTAGGAGATAAAATAGATATTAGTGGAGATCATCCTAATCTTCAAATTAAAATTAATAGTTTAGAATCATTAGAACAAGTAATCATCAAACTAGTTGGCAAAGAGGAAATTACTCTCCAAAATCTTGGCATTAAAATATCAAAATATGAAAAGAAAAGAAGTGGTAAAACAGGTACTAAGACATTCTTTACTACTTATGGGCACAAAGGAACTATGAAGAATATATTAGAAAAAGAGATGAGAGATAAAGTAGATATTAGTGGAGAGCATCCTAATCTTAAAATTAAAATTAAACTCTAGGATGTTAATATATTATCCAATTTCTTGACATAATTCAAAGCTCAGTTTGATTTATACAAGTATCATTATTTGATTCAGAGTTTGTACCATTTGGACAAATGGTATTTATCCAAACTGTATCATTGAGATTTATTGTAGATAAATTGGCTCCGAGTAAATTAGAATTGCCGAAAGATGCATTTGAGAGATTAAGATTAGAAAGATCTAATTTAATTAAATATGGAATATTGATGTAATTAAGATTAGCATTTGGCCCTAATAGCCAATTGGCCTCAATACCATAAGTTGTATTTAGTGCCCATATAGTCAATTCTTCACCAATATCTGATCCAGTAGAATTCCAATCAATACCTGCCCTACATGCCCAATCTGTTGGCAATTCAACTGGGCAGCCAAATAGCCATCGTGCCTCTATTTTATTTAGATTTGCAGATGAGAAATTTGTTTGGTGGATTATACTTGCACCAATATATGCATTTGACAAGTTAGTGCCTGATAAATTTGTGAAAGATAAGTCAACTCTGTCAAATATGGCATTAGTTAAATTATAATTTGAAAGATTTAAACCAGTCAAATCAACTTCTGAAAATATTGCTTCTGGGCCAAAAAGATGATTGTCAGCACACACCCATTCACTAGGCAATAAATCAGGACAATAAATTATATTTGAGGATGATGTAAGTGATAAATTCATACCTGATAAGTCAAGATTTGATAGATTAGCCCCATATAATTTAGCAGTTGGCCCCACTAGATTTTGATTGAGACATGCCCACTCATCTGGTAGGCTAAGAGGGCAATCAAGTAATTCAATTGCTGCAGGATAAATCAGCGAAGTTGTAGAAAGATTAGCGTTCAAGAAATTTGCTTTGGAGAAATCAGTAAGATATACTGTTGCTTCATGGAAAGAAGAGTTTGTTAAAGTAGCATTAACAAAACTTGATTCTTCTATTATAGACGAATTAAAATTTATATCAGTCATATTAGCATCATCAAAAGTGATGGTGTTAAGCAAAGCACCTGAAAACTGTACTGATGATAGGTTTGCCCCGGTGAAATTGACCATCGTAAATTTAGAAGCAGAAAGGTCTAATCCCGACAAATCACAGTATGAAAAATCAAATATTTCACCATCTAATGGCGATAAATCAGGATTTCCATCTTGATCTAAATCTATAGTAAAAGCAAGTATATCACACCTATCAACAGCAGTGGATTCATAATATTCAAAGTACATATCGGATGCTTCAGTAGAAACTATCGTAACTGGAACAATTGGCCTGTCAGACCCACTTGTTGAAACTTTTGATAAATCTGTTATAGATTTACAACCTTCAATAACTACTCCAAATACAGTATGTACGCCATCTAACCAATTAGCCACAACTCCTTCAGGAATTATGAAAAATTGAGATCCTCCAGAATTTGGCTGTGATGTTTTGGCCATCGATATTGCGCAAGGCATGTGTTTAAGGCCGTTATTTGCTTCATCTGGGACATTCCAATCCTTTGGGTCTGAGCATTGGTCCTTTGATTTTTTAGCCCCATTACATATTCCATACCAATCAGCAGCATATCCTCCAGTACCATCAAGATTTTCAAAATCTCCTCCTTGAATCATAAAGTTAGGTATAATCCTATGAAATATTGAATCGGTATAGTTCCCTCCAGAAATGTGTTTTACGAAATTATCAGCATGATCAGGAGATGCAGTGTGATTTAATTGAATTTTAAATTCATATTTGTCTTCACCATGCACTACGTTAATTGTTACATCACTATATTCAAAATAAGCATTTAAGTTATCATTATTTTTTGAATTATCCATTGCATCATCATCTGAAGTACATCCCGACAGAGGAACAAGAAGAAGGAGCAGAGTCAAGGCATATGCATTTATCTTCATATTACTTGCAATAGATAAAATCAATTAAACCCATTGTTTTGGTCAATAAATCATTCAGTATAATATTAGAGTTCCATTAATGAAAAATTACAATAAAATTATGTTGAATTAATTATTATTCAGATTAATATAAACACTTTCACTATCGTATTCATCTCACTGCAAAGTTCATTACACCGCCGCGGGAATATTCGAAGTCCATGGGTAGAACAGTGCCGACCTGGAGAAATAGAATTGAGCGAAGAATCGATAGTTGGATGCCTTTTAGAAGGGTTTTAAGACACTCTGAAAGGGCTGAATTTGATCGTATGTTGAATTCTATCAGAAGTCGCTCTTCTGCTTGTGGGATGCTTCCAGCTTCAGATGTTCTTGAACCTGCTTTACTTGCTATATTGATAGATATCAATACAAGACTCACCAAATTAGAGGAGGAAAAAAATAGTGATGGTTGAGGGCTGGATTCTCGACATATATCAAGATTCAAATTCTGAAGGAATGATTGTATGGATTAAATTAGACGATGGAAGAGTATCAAAGCACATATTTCATTGGTCACCCATAATACATATTGCAGGAAATTTAGATAATATTAGTGCGCTTGAAACTAAACTCAAAGGTATGGAATATGAGATATTATTTGGAAAAATGAAGTTTTCAAGACAAATGAGATTGAAAAGTCATGAGTCAGACAATACTTCAGAAGTTCTTGCCATCTCTATTTCAAGGCCTTCTAAGATCAAGCATGTAGCCGATGTGATCGCAGCAATTGGTAAATGGAGTAATTTTGAGATTTATTCAGTAGATCCAAAACCATCTCAAAGGTTTCTACATGACATGAATACTCATCCATTTGGTAGAGTAAAGATTTCGAATAATGAAATAATATCTCTTGATAATAGAAATGATTCTCATTGGAGTCCTCCCCCATTAAAACAAGCAATATTGAAAGTAAATTGTAAAGATAGACATGGTAAACGTAGTCCAAATGGGATAGTAACAGGAGTAACGATAATTGATATGGGCCTTGTTGGTTCTAATTCAAAGGGAAATCCAATTCACATTCAATTAAGTCCTGAACGGAATCAAGATGAATTTCTATATGAAGTTGAAAGAGCAATACATTGGATTAATCCAGACGTCTTGATTACAAACAAAGGTGACAGTATAGATTTTCCAGCCCTCATAAATATTGCATCCAGACAAGGCAGAGAATTACAGTTTAGTAGAAATAAACGTGGCACCAATATTAGGAGAAAGGCAATTACAACATTTAGTTATGGAAGAATACTGAGATCTGATGCATATCATGCATTAGAGGGGAGAATACATGTTGATATGGGTGCTTCTTTTATTGGTAAGGAAGGTGGTTTAGAAGGACTTTGTGAACTTGCAAGAGTTTCGGGAATTCCTGCTCAAGATCTTTCAAGATTATCACCTGGTTCTGCAATTTCAGCAATGCAAATAAAACAATCAATGGAAGATAGTGTGTTAGTTCCATGGAAAAAAAATAGACCTGAAGATATGAAAACTGGTACACAGATGCTAATATCAGATAGAGGGGGCTTGTATCTAGATCCTCGCCCAGGAGTTCACAAACAAGTGTATGAATTAGATTTTGCAAGTCTATTTCCAAGTATTATAGCAACTAGAAATATTAGTCCAGAAACAATGAATTGTGAATGTTGCAAGATTCCAGATGGCAAAGAATTGCGAACAGGTAAATTGCCCCTACACCCCAATATGGCTTTAGAAGAAATTGAAAGACGTAAAAGGTCAAATCAGGATCTTCAGTTATTAGTTCCGGAACTAGGAATGCATACATGTACCAAAAAATATGGATTCTTGGGCAGAGTTGTTGCACCAATTATTGAGAGAAGAAAGCATCTGAAATCAAGAAGAAAATCAAAAGGAGATGTTTGGGATAGGCGTCAAAATGTTCTGAAATGGCTTTTAGTGACTTGTTTTGGCTACACTGGATACAAAAATGCCCGGTTTGGACGCATAGAATGTCATGAAGCGATATGTGCATGGTCACGTGAGATGATAATAGATGCAATGCATGATGCTGAAGAAGAGGGTTGGGATTGTTTACACGCAATTGTAGATTCAATTTGGCTTGTAGACTTGCAGAATAGGAGTGAAAAAGCACGTAGTGAATCAATATCTAGATTAATAGATAATATTGAAACTAAATCTGGAGTACCAATAGAGCTTGAAGATGTGTATGATTGGATAGCATTCGTACCCAATAGAACTACAGGAGTTGGCGCTCTAACTAAATATTTTGCATATGGAGCAAATGGATGGAAAATAAGAGGAATAGAGTTACGTCAGCACTCAACTTGTCAATGGATCAAAAGTCTTCAGAAGAGTATTTTGGAGGAGTTACGTATAGGGCCACCAAAAGATGCTATCGTACGTTCGATGAAGTTCTTTAATGAAGAAATATCTAATCTTAAGAAAGGTAAAATTACCCTATCTGAACTTATCATAGCTAGAAGAGTTAGGAATAAAGCCGGACAGCACAAAGTACTGAATTTGACAGCTGCAGCACTACTTAGAGAATTAGATCTAGGACAAAACACACATCCAGGTAGAAAGATTAGGTTTGCTGTTGTAGGGCAAGGCAGAAGAAATCCTTCTAATAGAATCAGAATGGCATCGGAAATTAAATCAGGAAAAAAGTCTATATTAGGACAAAGGGGGGATATTAGTTACTATGAAGCACTTGCTTTACGTGCTGCTTCTGCACTTTTATCTCCATTTGGAGTGTCAGAAGAAGAATTGGCTTCGGGTGGATCGGTCCAAACGACTTTGGATATGTGGTCAGGAACTGTAAAGTCTTGAAGGGAAACTTGTGGATTTCTCTTTACTAATGGTTCTGCAGTCATACCTATTGAATGTAATTTAGCTGTAATTACACCTTTTGATTGTGAAAGAATTGTAAGTCTGTCACCCGCAGCATTCTTCAAATCCAACTTCATTGATTTGGATAGATATGGTTGCGCTTGATAGTTTACTGTTACTACTACTAATGAATTCCATTTATTCGCTATACTTTGAATATGAGCTAGGGATTCTTTGAGCATAGCAGAACCTTCAGCACGCTTTACTTGAGTATCCGCAAACATAGATGCTAAATCAGAAATAACAATTAATCTCCCTTTGACTAAATCATCATCATCAGCCTCAGAATCTAGTTTTTTGACTATTTCTGCCATCTGATGGGCAGTGAATCCCCTACAAGCATGTAAATTATCCAAAGTCTCTATTCCGCATTTTTTACGTGCTAAAGGCCGTATTAGAGTAGAAGGGTCCAGCCCCATACCTCCATCAATCCAATGTACAGGCCTTCCTTTAGCTAATTCATCACATATCATATATCTAGTAAGATATCTTGTGGAGCGTTTTGAGCC
>JBKEHQ010000065.1:0-7134 GCA_046710875.1 Candidatus Thalassarchaeaceae archaeon | reverse complement strand
TCTCGATTGGACTTTCACCCCTATACCAAGCTCGTCAGAGCGATTTGCACATCAGCAACTGTTTGATCCTCCACCCAACTTTCATCGGGCTTCAATCTGGCCAGGCATAGATCGTCAGGCTTCAGGTCTCCCACCATTGACTCCGGGCGAGCACACCCAGTCCCTCGCCGCTAATGCGGCTGCGGACCTTTCGGTTTCCCTCCGGCTTCGCAGATTAACTGCTTAACCTCGCCAATGATCAGAACTCCCAGGGGCATTATTCGAAACGCAAGAATAGACGCTGCTCATATCTTCGCTTTAACGCCTATTCAGCTTGTTCCCGACTGGTTTCAGGGTCTTTTCACATCCCGCTAAGGATACTTTTCAGCTTTCGCTCACGCTACTTGTCTACTATCGGTCTCGAGTAGTATTCAGGATTGGAAGTATCTGCCTCCCATATTCACGCGCGATATCCAACGCACGCTACTCAGGATTCATCACTTGGTCATACATAGTACGTATACGGGACTTTCACCCTCTATGGTGCGCCGTTCCAGGCGACTTCTACTTCCTACACTTAGACTACAGATGATCCATACCCCACATCTCTCCAAGGTTTCCCAAGGAGATTCGGTTTGTCCTATTCCGTTTTCATTCGCCACTACTAACGGAATCTCATTTGATTTCTTTTCCTCCCCCTACTGAGATGCTTCAGTTCGGGGGGTTCCCTTTCCTCATAAGAGGAATGACATTAATGTCAGGAGGTCCAATTCAGCTATTCGCGGATCCAAGAGATTCATGCCTCTCCCCGCGACTTATCGCAGCTTGTCACGACCTTCTTCGGCTCTCGAGCCGAGCCATCCCCCAGTCGGGTTGTAGCATCTTAGATTTCTACAATCCCACCTTATGTGAGTCCTCTGGTGTCCAGGCATATCAATTCTGGCATCTCAGATCGCTCCGTCTCCCCGCAGGGCGGCGCAATCTCAACCACTTACCCTGATACCTGATAGTATCAAAGTGCACTAAAAGCAATTCGCCGACCTACCTGTGGTATATGAATTAACAGGATGAAAGTAATTTATTTTGTTCTGATGAATACTCATTATAACCAAGCCGAATTATATCATTTAGGGGCTAATTCTATGCCAAATGGTATACTTATAGAAATAGCGTATTGCGGAGCATTATCAATCCCGAAAGGTAACGGAAACATTTGATTCACATTTTCGTAATTTAATTTGGATGATTTTTCAAATTTTTCACCTTTTTTTAAGTCGGTTTTTACTACATCATTAGTGCCAATAACTTCAGTTATTAACCCTCCACAGAATTGACATTGTGCTTGGATTATCCCGTCCATTCCGCACGTGTTACAAACCGACATATTATTCGACAGCTGTATGAGACATTTGACTGTAACTGATAATTAAATAATATTTATTCAGATTCAGTTTTTGTAAACGCATTTTTATTAACACTATTATCCCTATAGACGTAAGGAGTAAGCGCAACGCTGATAATCGCCATTGATGAGATAATTATTATTGGATACGCATTTGATGGCCAATTGATTGTATATCTCACAAGGCAGTATACCGTTGCTATCATTACTGTAAAGATCATCATAGGAAATCCAGTTCGGAAAAATGTATTGAATGAAATATCATTTCCTGACTCTTCTGCCAATCCGGCCGCAACTACGTTTGCAGACGCCCCTATGATGGTCCCGTTTCCTCCTAGGCATGCTCCCAGTGCCAATGCCCATGCTAAGGGCCCCAGCGGTAAGCCAAGTAGAGGATCTGATGCTAGTTCTATAACTACAGGAACCATAGTAGCAGTATATGGTATATTATCTATAAATGCTGAAGCAATAGCTGAGACCCATAGTAGCAGAAGTACTGCTACCATCAACCGATTTTCTTCTGATGCTTTCGAGATTGCATCTGATATCATTTCAGCTATCATCTCTATTAATCCCATGAATTCTAAACCATGAATCATGATAAATAAACCTGCAAAAAATATAATTGTAGTCCACTCTACTGAATCTAATTGCTCTTCAACATGATGTGGTGAAGTTATCAAAAGCATTGCTACTGCTCCCCCTAAAGCAATTGTGGCTACTGATAATAATGGATGATGGAAGGCAGAATGGACAAAAAATGCCAATATTACAATCATAAGAATTGTTCCTGATTTAATTAACAATTTTTTGTCTTTAACGCCATATCTGAGCCTCAATAGGTCAATATTTCGATGTCTTTCTCCACTCAATCCTGAATTATCAATTTTCCTTAAAATCCATAAAGAAGGAATCATGCAAATGACAACTGCGGGTGCTGCGTGGATAATGAAATCAGTAAATCCGATACTGGAGCTTTCAAGGACGGTTCCACTTAGGCTCTGGGCAGATAACTGGGCCCCGATTATTATGTTTGGTGGATCGCCAATTTGAGTAGCCGCACCTCCAATATTTGAAAACATAACTTCCGCAATTATTAGAGGTACTGGCTCTAGGTCCAACACTTTTGAAATTTGAATTGTCACTGGAACAATTAGTAATATAGTAGTTACATTGTCTAAAAATGCAGAAAATACTGCAGTAATTATACATAAAATAAATGATAAGCGCCAAATTGAACCTCCGCTCTGAGCATACGCTTGGACGGCTGCCCATTCAAATATTCCAGTTTTCGAGAGAATATTAACAATTACCATCATGCCGATTAGCAGCCCAATTGTCTCCCAATCTATCCAAGTCATAATTGTAGATAAATCTGGGCCTTCGCCGATAACGTGCAGAGAAATGACAGCTGCAATTCCACCAACTGCGGCAGCTAGGGCACGGTGAACTATCTCAAATACTATTAAAGTGTAAACTACAATTAAAATTATTATTGCTAATGGGACACTCCATTCAGGCATATCAGGGGCTACCCAACTAGCATCTGAACCTGCAGCTTTAACAGATGATATAGAGATAATTGCACACGTAAATAATATAAATGGCCTAATTAATTTCAATGCTAGTCTGCGTCTGACTGCGTACTCCATGTACTCGCGAAAAGCAATCATGCTAAATATATCGCGATTGAATTTGACGAAAATACATGAATATTGATTATTTACCTGACCAGTATACAGCCGTATTACCCCTATTGAATACTAATATAGAATTAGATTCAGTTGCCAACAAATTAAAAAGTACTTTTCGTTTTTCTGCAGTTTCTATAACTCCTTGATTTGCCTTTACTTTTATTAAACGTCGCCTATTAAGTTGATCCTTTAATTCATTAACGATTGATTCTGATAGGCCGTCATGGCCGATACGCACAGAAATTAGTGTATTCTTATCTTTAGCTTCCCTCAATATGTAATTAGGTATTTTATCCATTTATTTCCCTCTTATGTTGTATTTAATTTATGCCGATATGTATTATTGCAAATTTTGCAGGTATTAGTTATGAATCCTTTCGAAAACCTAACTCTTGAAGTAGAACCAGGTATTAACGCAGATTCACATGTTCGACATATTTTTTTATAAATATCACTTGATGGGCGTATGCCATGTTTTTTTCCCATCCTTACTAAAGAACGGGCTGCAGAATTCATTATCGCCAAGTCAGATTTATTATCTTTTAAAATTGCTGATAAGAAAATAACAGCTTTTTTAGCATTTTGTTTCCTTACTCTAGAATTATTGGTACTTCTATTTTTAGACATTTTAAGCACCACTTTTTTTAAACAATTTCTTAATTTCTAACTCAACATTATTAATTGATTGGTTTCCATTGATTCTTGTCAAAATACCTTTGCTTTCATACCATTCCGCCAGAGGTGAAGTTTGTTCATGATAAGAATTTAATCGATTTATCACTGATATTTCATTATCATCCTTTCTTTGAATTAATCTATTTTTTATTTCATTTGGAGGGGGCCTGAATGTAAGATGATAAATTTCGCCAGTCTCAGGATCCATCCTTCTCCCGACGATTCTTTTTACTATTTCTTTATCAGGTACCTCTATACAAATAACAGAAGAGATATCAACAATTGAGGAAAGAATTACTGCTTGATTAATTGTTCGGGGAAACCCATCAAATAACACCCCATTAATTGCATCATCTTCATTTAGTCTTTCTGATATTAGTTCAATTATTAGCTTATCAGGCACTAAAAGTCCTGATTCCATAAACGATTTTGCTTTTTTCCCTAATTCTGTATTTTGTTTTACTGAATTCCTGAGCATATCTCCAGTTGAAATTTGCGGCATACCAGTTATTTCTGATATTATTCCTGCTTGCGTTCCTTTTCCTGCTCCGGGAGGTCCAAAAAGTATAATTGATTCGACCATTGAATTCCCCCATTGCGATTTCTTTGATAAGTAAATCTATTTTTAAATCTTGTTCTTTTCCCACCACATGTGCCCATATGCATTCCATTGTTCCATGGTCCAACCATCTGGTAACCCAGTAAGTGGAAGAGGAGGGGCCCCCGGTGGTGATTGCTTCAGACTTGGAAGTGAAGAAGATAGTGCGGCGTTTATTTCATCTTGAGAAACTGTGCCTGACAATACTTCTCCAGATAGTGATGTGTCCAATGCCGAATTTCGTCTTTCGAATATATTTCCTGATGACAATGCAGAACCTGCAGGGATTAATTCTTCATCAGAATTAATAGAATTAGATTTTCTCATATTAAATCCAGCGAATCCCAAAGATATTAAAATCAAAATAAATATCATTGGGATAATCCATGATGGTAAACCTGCATCTTCTAAAATCTCTGAAAGCCCTCCATTTCCTGTTTCTCTAGCCATACTTACCTTCAGTAATAATGAAGAGTCTGTGATTGACATTGATTCTGAAGAAGAATTTGCAAATAGTGTAAATTGTTTAAGTCCACTAGAAGATTTACTTGTAGGAGTTGCACCTGCCAATAGACTTACTTCTCCCCCAGGAGCAATTTGATTAATCTGTGTTTTATCCAATGATATTTCCCATCCTTCTAATTGATTAAATTCGATATTTACATTGGTCATTATGTTACCATTATTTTTTAGAATAATATCAAAAAATGAATTAGAATTAATGCCTATATCTTCAATTTGTGTTATTGTAGATTCCAAAGTTATCCAAATTGAGGGTAAAACTGAAATTGAGATTTCCACAGTATAAGTTACTATTTCTCCATCAGGAGTAGTGGCTTGAATAATCACTGGAACTTTATCTAATAATTTGCCTTGTTCTAGATTTGGAGGTAAATTTAAACTTATTAGTACCACTGCTTCTCTATTCATGTCCATTGTAAAATAATTACCTGATAAAAATCCAACTTCCCAAGAATTAGGAACTGTCCCTATACTTATAGAAATATCCAAAGGTACATTTCCAGTATTTTTTATTTCAATCTCCGATATTCCGACGGAGCCGAGAGATATTTCTAAATCATATGATTCTACAAGATCCAATGTCGCTATTTCCTCTACAATTAATTTTGTGCCGCTTCTTAACAATATTCCTTCATCAGATATAGTTTTTATGGATATTGTATTCATATCACCTTTTTGAGAAGATAAGGGGATAATAGTTTTTATTATTATGCTAGAATATTCACCAGGAGATAGCACAATAGAAACTGAATTAATGAGTCCAATGGGAGTTGATTCTGAACTTTCATAAACCTGTAAAGGCCAATTATTCATGGATGATAAAACTTGAATTTCAAAACTAATTTCAACATTTCCCAGATTCGATATAATCAAATTTGTAGAAATAGTATCTCCATTTGTAACTGCCCTAGGTTCGGCGATTTCAACAGTTTCAAATTTATTACCTTCATCATCGGCCAAATATGTAGAAAACAGTTTACTTTCCAGAACTATTATTATCGCCCATTCAGTAGTATATATTGAGGGATCCGATATTGAAGTGGTAGTGCACGTTATTTCTTCAGTAACTCCGGCTAATGGCTGATAATCAAATGATTTGGGTACTTTTACTCTTATTGGAAGAGGGAGGAATTGTAATCTATTTAATGGATCAAGTACTAGTTCAGAGGATTCAGTATTTCCGATATGAATTAACCACCTATTTGCTGTTTCACAACTTACTTCATATTGAGTAGGCCCGTTTCCAATATTTCGTATTGATAATGAAAATAATCCAAATTCACCAGGTTTTGCAGATAAATCAGTTTCCCCTGCTACTACTGTAAATAATCCTTCAACTGTAGCCACCTTAGTTGTAAGTCTTATTGAATGGGAAATAGTAGGTGCATTCTTATCAAATAGTGTCAAATCCGTAACATAATCACCAGGCAATGAATATCTTGCCCCTGCGCTATCAGTAATATCTGCATCTCTATTTGATAAATTTAGAGATACTGTGTATTTGTCACCTTCTTGTCCTGAAGGATTTAAAATCCAAGGGCCAGACTCATTCAATATTTTCCACCATTCATCTTGTGGTTGATTTAATATCCCTTGTTCACTTATTATTTGTAATGGTGAAATAGATAAATCAACTGTTATTTGGGAGGTTCCTTCATTTATAATTTGTAATTTAAAAACTATTGAAGTATCTTCTCTCGGATCTAAATTTCTCGCTTTTGCATCATTTAGTTCCTCGAGACTGTTCGGAATTGTGCCGTCTTCAAATAAAGGTATGATTCTTACTCCTATTTGAGAAACATTAAATGAATAATTAAAAATATTATTATTTATTCCATCTAATTCATCATTAAATTCGGATACTTCAGATAAAGAATCGAGCCTTAACTGAACTACATGTTCGCCAGTTGTAACAAAGGAATGAGTAAATGACAGAGATGCAATTCGACCTCCTTCAAGAGATGCCATTTGAGAGGATTTTATTAAGTCATCAGTAGTTAAATCATGGATTGATATGGAATAATCGCCAGTAGGAAGTGATGCTCTGTTGGACCATTTGGCATTTATTGATAGAATATCGCCCTGAAGTGGAGTAGATGTAAATGAGGATATAGAATCTGGAATTATGGATAAATCGGAACCAAATGTTTCTTCGATAATTCCAGATATTACAAGAGAATATTGTTGACTATTGCCTTTGGAATTTCCAATTTCAATAGACCAAATTCCTTCTTGAGTTGACTCTAACTTTATTCTTTCTACAT
>JBKEHQ010000064.1:0-7137 GCA_046710875.1 Candidatus Thalassarchaeaceae archaeon | reverse complement strand
TGCTTATGTAAGTGCAATAGAGCTACTGAAAGATGTTGCCCCATTCACTTGCTTTCTGGAACATGATGTTCCTCGGCAAAGGTTATTTCAGGCCGCTCTAGCTGCATATGGACGTCAAGATTGAGTAAAACATATGGTCTATTGGTGTAGCCAGTTGCCATGGATGTTAGAATTGTAACCATCATCGGCGCAGGAACAATGGGTGCAGGGATAGCTCAAATTTCTGCTCAATGCGGTTGGGAAACTAGGATATTTGATACCTCGACTAAAAGTTTAGAAAATGCAATATCTAATATTGATACTTTCTGGAATAAAGGAATTAAAATTGGTAAAACTACGAAAATAGAAAAAGAAATTTGGAATTCTAAATTGACTACTTACACTGACTTGGAAGGTGCATTGGAGTCAGCAGATCTAGTTATTGAAGCAATTCCTGAGATTATGGAATTAAAAAAGAATTTATTTTCGAAAATTGAAAAATTAGTCCCTTCTCATACAATTATGGCATCTAATACTTCTAGCCTATCAATTTCAGAAATAGCCGATGCGACTAATAGCCCAGAGAGAGTAATAGGCATGCATTTCTTTAATCCAGTTCCGATAATGAAATTACTTGAATTAGTTCATCATGATAAATGCTCTCAAGAAACTATAGATTCATCTAGATTAATCGGAGTAAAGATGGGTAAAATAACTATTCTTGTTAAGGATGTACCTGGTTTTGCTACAAGTAGATTGGGAGTAGTCTTGGGTAATGAGGCCATTAGGATGTTGGCAGAGGGAGTGGCTTCAGCAAGTGATATTGATACTGCCATGGTACTTGGGTATAAACACCCAATAGGGCCTCTAGAATTATCCGATTTGGTGGGATTGGACGTAAGAAAAGATATCTTATCTAATCTCGCTCTTTCATTCTCTGATGATCGATATGTTCCGCATCCACTTCTTAATAATTTAGTCGATGCCGGCCATCTAGGTATGAAGTCCGGAAAAGGAATTTATGATTGGTCAAGTGGAACAAAAGTAGAAAGAGATGATATATGAGGATTTTATTTGTCAGTTTACATAGAATTTATTGGGTTATTTGCTGGATTCTTAGGCGTCATAGCATGGATTCCTCAAATAAAAGATGTTTGGCATGATGGATCACATGATGGAATTTCTTTACCTACATTTTGGTTAGTCGCTTCAGCATTATTATTGTGGTTAATTTATGGTATCCTCATGTCTTCTTATGCAATCATAATTTCTAATATAATGGCATTAATCTGTATACTATTAGTAATCATTGGCGTTACTAGACTTAGATATAAATGAATCATATCTTATCTAAAATTTTTTTGAAAAGCATATTGATGAATTTATATCTGCATTCTCCATATGTTTAGTAAATAGCGATACTCTTTCATTATTTACTCCCAAGTCACTAATTCCCATTCGAGATTTTGAATAAATATACATCACAGAAGTACCGTTTTCACAATGTAAATTAATTGCAAAATCATCAGGAAATCTCAATATCATAGTTCTAAATACAGCGTGGATTTGATTATCCCATTCTCCAAGAATTTCAGTCCTTGGTTGGCCATTTATCCAATTTTTTGCCTCTAATATCACTTCACTTAAATTAGAATTAAAACGTAATTCAGTTTTGCTCTCGCCTCTATGGGGTTGTGGGCCAATCATTGTGCAATTCATTGAATCTCTGGGGCATTCTTCTGGAAATTCATTCGGCGTTATTAATGAATCAGGTCCAATTATTTGAATTGATATTATGGCAGTAACATATGTCACTAAAATAAATATTGTTATACCTAAACTCCTTTTTTTTAGTAAATTTATTTTCAAAAATTTCACCCTTCTGCAACTATGACTTTAGTCGCTCGTAAAACCCTATCATGAAGTTTGTATCCATCTTCAATTATTTCGATTATATCTCCAGGATTTTTTCCTTCGGGACAAGGTATTGATGCAATTGATTCCATGCTTATGGGATTAAATTTGCCATCTTCAGTATCTATTTTCTTCACTCCTTCAATCCTCAAGGCATCCATCATTCCATCTATTGTCATTTTAATTCCTTCAACTAATGATTCAGATATATTTTCTTCAGTTGAACTACTTTTAATCGCCCTTGATAGATTATCAATTATTGGTATCAATCGAGTTGCCAACCCGCTACAACCATATTTGATTGAATCATTCCTATCTCTAATGGCCCGATTTCTTACATTCACTATTTCAGCTGCAGAATATTGTAATTCTTTTTCCAAATTATCAATTTTTTCTTCCATTGCACTAATGGGGTCGATTTCCACTTCTAATTCAATTTCTACTTCCTCTTCGGGAATTGGTACGTCTTCTGAGTCGCCTGACACGACCTGCCGTCCACTATTTCATTCAAGAATTCGATGGTTATTTTATTCAACATAAAAGTATTCGCCTTCAACTTTTTGTTCTCTGTCCTTTCTACTTCCTGGCTTATTGATTCGAGGCCTGTGAGAATCATGATCTCTTCTAAAAGTAATGTCAACATTTGCTAGAAATTTATTCATACCTTTCCTAAGACTTAACGGCCCTACGGCATTACCTAGTTTACCTCCCTCTCCATCAAAAACTAATAATGAATCACTAACTATATCGATGAAATAAATATCATGATCAATTACAAAAGCAGCCTTTTCATTACTTTCCATAATCCTCCTTATTGCTTTTGCAGTTTCCATTCTAGCATTTGCATCTAGGTGTGCACTTGGTTCATCAAATAAGTAAAGATCCGCTTCCTTGCCTAAACATATTGCTATACTTACAGCCTGTAATTCTCCTCCTGATAATTTCTTTGCTTGTAATTCCAACATTTTATCAATTTTAAGTGGCCTAATTACTTGTGTATTGAATTCTCCTGATCTCCATTTCATTCCAATCTCAGTATCCATCCAATTTTGCACACTTCCTTCAAAATCAGTATTTACGTGTTGTGGTTTGTATGAAATTTTTGCATTAGTCGTACACCAGCCACTATCAGGTTCAAGTTCTCCAGCAATTAATTTGGCCATTGTTGTTTTTCCCGTTGCATTGGGCCCTACAACACCTACGACTTCTGCTGATTTAACTTCTCCTTTGCCAGTAATTAACTTGAAATCTCCTAATGTTTTTTCCATGTCTCCCCATTTTATTATGGGCTGTCCAATTTCTTCTCCTCTTGTTCTTCCTCTTAAGAATTTTATTGGCTTATCTCTTATTCTAACATTTTCTTCATGTAGAAAACCATCCAGATATGCATTTATGGCACCTCTTGTAGTTCTTGATGGAGTAAATATTCCATAGGCCCCTCTGTCTCCATAGATTATATGTAACATATCGCAAAGTACATCTAATATTGCTAAGTCATGTTCTACTACCAAGACTCTCTTTCCTTTACTGGCCAAATCTTGGATTATACTGACCATTCTCATCCTTTCATAAATATCAAGGTACGAAGAAGGCTCATCAAAGAAGTATACTTCAGCATCCTTGAGGATTGTGGCACAAATTGCAACTCTTTGTAATTCACCTCCAGATAAATCTTTTAGTTCCCTTTCTAAAAGATGTTCAATACCAGTCAGTTTAGCATATTTATCTAGTTCTCCCATTTCATTAACTCTGTTTAACAATCCACTAACCTTTCCGCTCCATAATTTGGGTAATTTGTCAATGTTTTGTGGCTTCACTGCTATACTGATTTCTCCTTCTGATACTAAAGTCAAATAATCTCTCAATTCTCCTCTGGGAAATGTTTCAATAATACTTTCCCAATCAGTCGGTGGGTCAACCCAATCTCCAAGATTTGGCATTATGGAACCAGAAAGAAGATTAATCGCAGTAGATTTTCCAATACCATTTGGCCCCAGAATTCCTATTACTGAATCCTGTCTTGGTGTGGGTAAACGAAATAATCTAAATCCATTTAAACTATATCTATGAGTCATATCTGAACTAAGTTCTTCTGGAAGATTGATTACCTTGACCGCATCTCCGGGGCAAAGTTTAGCTCTAGTAAAACACACTGGGCACGCTTCTTCAAGAATTTTACACTTGTTTTCTTCAACCTGAATGCATTCTCCTCCACACATCCCAGCATATTTCTGCAGATATGTAAATGCAGAACTATTTGGTTTACATCTCTCTTGAATTAATACTGCAATTCTAATGTTCTCACCTCTTAAAATTCTATTATTACTTCTTATATTTAGAATAGCCCATCATAACTTATGTTCTAGATAGCAAGAAATCTATATCTGATATATACATATCCCGCAAGAGTAATTTTTTCTGTCTTTGATAATTGAATTCTACTTGAAAATACGTCGCCATCTCTTTTCTTTATTTTCTTTAATATCGAGCTATAGAATGCAGCCATAGCGGCAGGGGAGTATCTCGAAGACTTATCTAATAACGGAAGTAGTTTAAATGCCTTATTCCTATATGAATTTGCTCTTTCAATATAGTCTTCAACAAAAGGTTTCCATCCTGGATGTTTGACTAAATTATCATTATTTAAAATATCATCTTCACTGATTCCATATTTTGCTAAATCATCTATTGGCAAGTATATTCTATTCCTCTTTGCATCTTCTGCAACGTCTCTTAATATATTTACCAATTGCATAAATATTCCCCAAGATTCAGCATATTCTCTTGCTTTTATATTATCATAACCATAAATTTCTATACAAACTAAACCTACTGTGGATGCAACTCTATAACAATAGGCATAGAGGTCTTCAAAATTATGATATCTATTCATATGGAAATCATCCTCCATCCCACTAACCATATCATCAAGTAATTGGCGGGGTATTCCAAATGAATTCACAGTATCCTTTATTGCCATAAATATAGGATCTGTAGAAGTAACATCACCATAAGCCGTTGATAGTTTCTTTCTATAATAAAACAATTGAGACATTTTATTATTATATGAACTTCTATCTAATATTGCACCTCCTTTACTTAGATTTTCAATTACCGATCTATATTCTATCGATTCTGGGTCGTCCGACGAACCTCCTGGAAAAATATCAACAAAGTCCCCATCTGCAATATCATCTGCTCTTCTACAAAATGCATAATATGCACATATCGCTTTCCTTTCAAAATCAGGTAGATACTTGAAAGAGTGGTAAAAATTTCCAGCTTCTCTACGGGTCAACTCTTCACAATATTCATATGCAGTTTTAATCATATGAGGAGGTACTTCTGATTCTTTCCAAATTGGCGCATCTATGTATCTAAATGGATTTAATAATTCTCCTCTTGAACCAATTACTCCCATAAAAATTGCACCTTCTCTAATGGTTTCTAAGGCAGTAATGCTAATTGCTCTAGTGGCCTCTTTTGTAAGGTCAACAGCAGCACGCACTAATTCTATTCTCTTAGGCTCATCTTCAGAATCAATCAATGGTACAGTTTGTTTTCTAAAACCGCCATTAGCGATTCCGAAATCAGAAACTTGCCTTTCTGCCATGACTCTCAACCCTACCGGAATAGATGTCGACTTGAAGTTCACTATGGATTGATTGAATGATAATTTGGTTTTTTAATTTTTTTAAAAAACTTAATTAATTTTTTATTACTTATATTTTTTTAACAATTTTAGGCTGTTTTTTTTACTAATAGATGCTATTGTCGCCCTTCTAAATACTTTTTTTATTTCCGACCTATCAACTTTAATCCTATTATTACTATCTAAAATATTTCCATTCCTTAATAAATTAAGAGTTTTCTGGCCTATTATGATCGGCAACATACATGATAAACGTAATCTAAATTGATACTTTGGTATCATTTCAATATATTCAATCGCCTCATCTAAATAATTATCCGTTTTATCGATATATGAATCAAAAATTGGCTTAAATTTAATTATGTTCTCTGTTTCTAATAAATCTTCTATGATCAAATCATGTTTGGATAGTTCTTCTATTGGTATGTAACATCGACCCATACGCAAATCCTCAGGCAAATCTCTTAATATATTTATTAATTGTAAAGCCTTACCAAAACTTACAGCCTTAGTAAAAAAGACATCTTCTTTTTCCTGATTTAGTTTAAATTGATGCCCGAGTGTCATATGCGTCCAAAATTCTCCAACACATCCGGCTACCATGTACGTATATTCATCTAATTCCTTCTCATTTCTTAGCCCTATCATTGATTTTTCCGAAGCCCCAGTGAATCTTTTTAAATCAAGAGTTTGACCAGAAATTATAATTTTCAAGCAATCTCTAATTTTCATTCTATCATCATCAGTATATATTTTTGAATTTTCTAATGCTTCAATTGGAATTTTTGAGTTTAATAGTAATTCTCGTTCAGACAAATTTTCTTGTTTATCTGCAAGCTCAATAAAATTAGGTAAATCTCCTCTACCTTGCTGGATTCTATTACTATAGGATTCTAATAATGATTCTAAATATTCTTTATCATCAGTTTTTGAATCTGCAATGGTATCTGAAAGTCTAGCCAATAAATACATTAAACTTATTTGATTTCGAATTTTAGATGGTAAAAATTTTAATGTTAGATAAAAAGACCTAGAAGTACCAATCAACATCTTTTTCATATGTTTTTCAGTTTTTTTCATCTTCAGGCCCCTCCTTCTATGGTAATCCAGAAACTAACTCCCATCTAAGTACTCACTAATATTCTGCAATCAATCATTAAATTAGTAATTGTTTATCTAAGTCCACAATCTTTTAGCGCCTTCACTAATACATTACCAATTTCAGAAGGATCTCTTGCAACGTAAATCCCTGCTGCTTCAAAAGCAGCAAATTTTTCTTGTGCTGTACCCTTCCCTCCAGATATTATGGCGCCAGCATGGCCCATTCTTTTTCCTTCTGGGGCCGTTGATCCTGCAACAAAACCAACAATTGGTTTTGTCATATTTTTAGAAGCCCATTCAGCAGCCTCCTCTTCAGCAGATCCTCCTATCTCTCCGATCATTACAACCGCCTCGGTCTGCGGATCTTTCTCAAAAGCATCTAAGCAATCAATAAATCCTGTGCCATTTACTGGATCCCCTCCTATTCCAACACACGTTGATTGGCCTTCATTCACGCTCATGGTTTGTGCTACTGCTTCATAGGTCAAAGT
>JBKEHQ010000063.1:0-7167 GCA_046710875.1 Candidatus Thalassarchaeaceae archaeon | reverse complement strand
TTTCGTTAAAATCACTCCAATAATAAATGGAAGCAATATTAATTCTTGGTCAATTGAGCCAATATTGCCTCAAGGATTAAGATTCATCGAATCCGATGGTTCAATTGAAGGAAAGCCAATTTATATTCAAGATTTTAGTACATATAGGATTACGGCTTCAAATTCTCAGGGTGCAATTTTTACTGATATTAATATACAAATTCTTGATTTACCAGTAGTTGAACTGGCATATGATGTTTTAAAATTAGACTTAATAATTGGTGATAATATTAGTTTCTTCAATCCTAAATGGGAAGGTGGTACTCCTGTTTATTGGGAAATTAGTCCAGAACTTCCAGAAGGATTATTTTTTAATTATGAGGATGGAATTATGTCTGGAATCACACTTCAAGAGCAAGATTGGATTATTTATACAATTTGGGCTAATAATTCTGGAGGATCAGACTCTACAATAATTTCTATTAGAATTTTAAATCAGCAACCAAGTAACATATCTTGGCCACAAGAGGAATATATCTTAGAATCAAATAAATCAATTAATATAACTCCATTAAATTTTGGCTCCAATATAGGAAGTTGGGATGTAGTGCCAAATTTGCCAAGTGGTTTGTACCTTTCACAAAATGGAACTATTGAAGGTATTCCAAATGAAAGAACAAACTGGGATGAATACACTGTTTGGTCAAATAATACGGGAGGATCTTTTTCTTCAAAAATATGGATAGTTGTACATGATCTGGCTGCCGATCAATTCGATTTATTAAATGGAATGAGTGCTACTGATTGGGGAGGATGGCCATCTCCAATATTACCTATAGGAAAATGGGCTTTCCCAATTGGTTTCACAGAAGGTGGATATACTTCAGATATTCCTGTGATATCTGGGAGCCATGTAGGAAAAGGAAAAATGATTGGTTTTGGTCATGAAGGATGGGTTACTGGAGGGGGTGCTGAAGAAACAGCCTTTTCTCTACGTGCAGTAAATTGGGTTTGTGGAAAAGATGCTAATGTGGGAATATCTTTTGGGACTGGTTTCGAATCTTTTCAAGATGAATTAGAGTCAGATGGCCATACTGTTACTATAGGAGTAACTCCTGATGATTTATCTAATTTAGATTGTTTATTGGATGAATTTTGGAACGGGCATAGTAATTCCGATAACAACAATATTACTGAATTTTTATTGTCTGGAGGAGGCCTAATAATGGGTGGCCATGCGTGGTATTGGTCTTATTCTAATTCAGATTTATCACATAATTATCCTGGTAATAAAATAGCAAAAACTACGGGATTATTTGTTTCTAATGAATGGGGTCATGATACTGTTAATTTAGAAAATATTCCTCATTTATTATCCCGGCCTTATGCGGCAATTGAAGCAATCACATCTGATCGTTTAGATGGTGAAAAATTATCTGAATCTGATGCAATTATTGTTGATGACACACTTTCTATTTGCACGGGAGTAATTTCTTTAGATTTCCATAGTTTTTGGTTCCAATTACGTGAAACTGTGAACCTAACTGGTTGGACAGTCATTGAATATGGGACATTATGGCAAGATGTTGGATACAATATTGGGGAAGATCCAATTGCAGATGTTTTACTTAGGGTTGAGGAAGCGTTGACTCAAAAACTTCCTGCCAATGAATTAACTTCTCATCCTAGCCATGTGGAATTCCCAGGTGAGATACCTGATAATACTACTAGGGTGTCTAGGGTAGTAAATATTGATGGAAACCAAAGTGGCCTACCCAGCGAGTTTGGTTATTCTGGAGCGCGTTCTATTCTCCGAATGTCTACTGGATTATATGCCGCACCGGGCGACGTCATAGACGTCACAATTAATCAATCTCTGACTAATCAAGGAGTTTGGATAATAATTGGAACTCATTCTGATAATCTATGGGGTAAAGATCAATTACATAGATTTCCAAATATCGTTAGATATTGGGATATTAATGAGCCTATTATTGAAGTTGGTAATTCATTTGGTGGACCAATCTATGTTGGAATAGATGCAGGTTCAGTATTGGGGCATTTTGATATATTAATTTCTAATGCAATTAATGCTCCACATTTCATAAATAAAGAAACTAATCTGACCGATTGGATTGAAAATATCCGAAACTTTCCGGCTCCTTGGGCTGAAATTGGAAGCGATATGTTTATTCTATCGGTACCTAGTTCCGAAATAAGGAATTTAAATAATCCCGAAGAATTGATGGATTGGTGGGATCAAGCAATTGGAATGGAACATTCTTTGTATGGATTCACCCCATGGCCAAGGATCGAAAGAGCAGTATTCGATGTTCAAATTTCTGCAGGTTGGATGCATTCAGGCTATCCATTCATGGCTCATGATTTGAGCGTTCCCGATGTTTTGAATTTATCTCATATGAGTGAAGAAGGCGACTGGGGAATGTTCCACGAACTTGGTCATAATCATCAGTGGATGCCTTCAACATTACCCGGTAATACCGAAACTAGTTGTAACTTTGCAAGTGTTTACTTGATGGAAGATTTAGTCGGAGTAGAGGGCCATAGTGCTGTAGATCCTCAGCAAAGAGAATCAAGAATTAGTTCATATTTCGATGGCGGTTCTAATATTTCTAATTGGTCGGTTTGGACTGCCCTAGATACATTCTTAATTATTAAAGAAGAATGGGGGTGGGCTCCAATTACTACTGCATTATCAGTTTATTATGATCTACCTGCATATGAAGTTCCTTCTGGAGATATGGAAGAATTTAATGCTTGGACTATGCATATTTCTAATGCTACTGGATATAATTTGGCACCATATCATGAGGCGTGGGGCTTCCCACTAGATCAAGATACATTCGAGGGATTATCTCATCTACCTGTTTGGGTAGATGACCCCCTAAGGGGAGAATATTTCTTATATCCGGCAATTATTAGATTAATTACTACGAGTAACGTGTCTTCAGACTCAGTTGATATAAATTGGCAAACTTATGATAATGGTACTGATATAATCTTAAAAATTTATTATGGTACCTCTGACTCTGGAGCTCAAATATCCGGTTGGTCTAATAGCGTCAATGTTGGAGGCATAAATGTAGGTAACGAATCATATAATTTAGATGGCCTATCATGTTGCGGAACTCAATATTATGCTAGAATTTCAACCTCTAATGAAGACGGCACTACTTGGTCCGAACCAATTACTTGGTCAACAGAAAATACAAATAACTAACTTATTTTTTTCAGAAAATATTCAAATGATAAGTTTGGTATGTTATTTTGATGCCAATTTGCTAGTGGTATCCAAATCAATGTATGTGCTATAGTTATTGAAAAAGCAGTAAAGATATCAAATCTTGGTTTTTCATCCATTATCGCAGCAGCCACGCCAAGAACAAAAAAATGCAATACATAAATCGTCAATGTAATTTTCCCTACTGGCTCCAAATATGATAATTTAGGATATCTTGAATTCTCTCCAGGCGCCTCATCACCTTCTAATATTCTCATTAATAATATTACCATCGTACCTGAAACAAATAGAAATGAAGTACTAGCAGGGAAAAATGTCAAAATTGCATCTCCTGAAGTCAGTGCCCAAGATTTCTTATCTATAATTGAAATTAAAATTGTAACTACTGTAATAAACAATCCAATCTTAATTATGTCCTCTTTAGCCTTTGAGTATTTATCCAGGTCATGGATCAATGTTCCTAGAAATATATATCCTAACCACGGAATTAATGGATAAGTTCCATTCAATAGTAATCTTTCTAACCATTCATAAATTCCTTGAGAATTTACTCTATAATTCCATGACCAATCTAATCCCGAATATTCTCCAATAAATAAAGGCAAGAATATCATTGTAATCATTATTAAATTTCTAACTTTAAATGACATCATTAAAATTAGTGGAATTAACACCGATGAAACTGCTAGTAAAGTCAGAACACCTGGGGTATGCCAATAAAAACGTCCACCTCTATCTATATTTAGAGACATATTTACCAATATTTGGCAAGCAAATAATAAGAAAAATCTTGACAAAATCCATTTAGACCATTTTATATTTTCAGATTTAATTTTATTCAATCCACTTCTATATATCCCCCATCCTGAAAGAGTGACAAACATCGGGGCTGCCATGCCTCCAAATGCGGCTGCTATGAATGCTGCCGGATGATCAACACTAATTCCTTTGGGGGGTAAGATTGCTGCAGTATGGACTTCTACCATGCATAAGACAGCAATTGCCTTCATTTGATCTATATGGCCAAGTCTACGACTCATATGGTGGGCGTATAGGTACTTCGGTTCAACTTTATGATGCTGAAATTTAATTTTGGAAATTATTCATCTTCCATTCTAGCCAATTTAACTGCACCAAATAATACCAAAGAAAAACCACCAATGTACATAGCAGCAGAAACATATGAAATCACTTTCAATGCTTCTAATTCCATGTCACCACTTCCTCCTAGGTCTGTCCAAAAGAATGGACCAGTATGATCCAATACCTTGCCCTTGAATATTTTAGCATCATCATCTGATATTTCACTAAATGTATGAATTTCAAAAACTGTTTGCATATAATCAGCATTAAAATCTGGATCAATGCTACCAGGTCCTCTGTAATCAAACAAAAATGATGATGTTGATTTTCCATACATTGCAACATTAGTAATTGGCTCTACCTTTATGTCTACTTTAGATTTGAAATATACGGGCAATGCTCCTGGCATTGCATCCACATAGGTTCCACTTCCGATGAGCTTGCCTTGAATTAGATTTTCAGCCGGATCGAGACTAATGCTATGCTCAACCATTGGGATATCTTTGTATGTTACTTTATCTCCAACTTCGCTCGTAGCGATAGCATAACCTACTAGATTTACGTTTACTGGATCTTCAGCATCAGCTATTCCTCCAATGGTGCCTGCCCAAACAGTATTCGTATTGCCAACACTTTCGGACAATAATCCATAACTTGCAGCCTCATTGTGAGGGGCCCTCCAAGGCAAGTACTCTGTCATGCCATAAGTCTCATTTGCTTCACATGGGACATCAAATTCTGCATTGCCATCACTATCTAATTTGAAATCACAAAGTCCATCTCCATCCGAATTAATATATCCTCTTAGTAATCCATGTTCCATATTATCTGCATTATTTGCTCCTGTGCCAGTGCTTATCTGATAAACTGTATAATCTCCGGTTGATAATCCATCAGATCCAAAATATGTTTCATTTGTTTCTAATGTTACCCAGCTATCTCTGCCAAGTCCTGCTAAAACTGCATCATCCCATCCATACAACCAGTTATTCATAGGTTGAGTCGTGTAAGGTGAAGCAGCATATTGGAAATTAAGTAATGCGGGAACAACAGCAGGGAACATAAAATCAATTACCCAACTTTTTAGTGCTGCTGCCTCTTCTTCTGATATTCCATATATTGATGCAACATATGCGTTATCCCAAACAACTTGTTCTCCTCCTGCCATCGGCACAGAATTAGTCATAGGTAGTGAAAATCCACTTAGTTCTCCATACATAAATGCTGTAGCAAAATCTCCTGTTAATGCATAGGCACCAGTATATAATATTTCATTTGCTTTTTCTGGTGAAAGATCAATCGTTCCTTCAAGAGTCGCTCTATTCAATCCTATGGATAAATATCCATTGTTTATTGGTTCATTTCCTCCAAATGATTCTAACCACCATTCATTTCCATTTAATGTACCGCTGCTCCCAGTTAATATCATTGAAAATTCACTAGGAGTTCCAATCAAAGGATTATCATACGCTAACCATCTACCTGCATAGTCTACAAGGTCAAGCAAATCAGCTAAACCTATTTTATACTCAACCATTGCGTCAAATGGGCTTCCAGAAGCACCCAAAAGGAATAATGCAACCCCATTTAGTGGAATGCCAAAGAAATCTGTTTCTGTAAGAAGTCCAGCTGCATTACCTGTATCCTCATTAATTCCAAATAATATGTACTCTAAAGCATCAGGATTGTTTATCAAAACTCCTTTGTTATTTCCTAGTGTCGATTCGGTTACGGCCTCCAATCTTTCTTTAAGATTATCAACTTCTGTTAGGTTGGCCCCTCCTCCATGATTACTAAATGCCGTAGCTGCTAAAGAATAAACTGACCAATCTATGTGAGTCAATTCAGGTTCAGAAACATCTGAATATCCATATAATGCTGAACGCACAGCAGTTGTTGAAGAACTTGGTACTCCCATTCCCGCTACTAGCATAGGACCAATTTCACAAGTTAAAGCGATACATATTCCAGTATCCGAAACCGCACCATCCATGATCATATCAATCGACGAGGTGAAATTAGGAGTCATTATTCCTGCCGAGGTTGAAGTGTTCCAACTTACATATGCTAAATCTAGAATGGATGATCCATTTACATATTCATTGTTGTTTGATATCTCATTTGACGCCCAAATACTTGGTGCTTTATTTTGTAATTCGAAACTAATCATATTGTTTGCAAATCCAGCCTTTGCAAATGTTCCTCCATATTCAATTCCTGTGGCAAGCCCAGCAATAATTTGAGTATTGTATAAAATATTTACTTGTGTGACATCTGTGTTACCATTTAGAGATTGATGTTCAACACCACTATCATCAGTCCATATACAAGTTGAACACCAGTCAAAAGAATCATATTCCGAGTATGTTATTATTCCAGCACTTTCATCAAATTCCAAAATTTCCTTTGTTGTTGTTACAGTGTAAATAAATGGCCCCATTTTCTCAAGTTCTGGAATATCACCAGATTCTAATTCTTCTACATTAGTAACACTATTTGCAAAATATGTTCTTTCACTTGTTGATACTAGCCAGTCCGGATCTTCCCAGTCTGATAATTCATCTCTACCATCATTTAGGGCATCTCCAACTCCGGAAATTACACCGTCTGTTGCCATTCCTGATATCACTGTCAAATTGATCATTGGAAGTAGAAGTCCGATGACTACACATCCAATCGCTATATTTTTTACACTTAATTGTTCATTCATTTCTTTGCACCTTACGAACCTTCGGGTTTGTTTTCATGCATAAATATTGCAGTAGTTTTATAGCAAATTGAGCAATAATGGCGTATGGATTAAAATTAATCAAAATGATAAAGTTCATGACATTCGGTATAGG
>JBKEHQ010000062.1:0-7173 GCA_046710875.1 Candidatus Thalassarchaeaceae archaeon | reverse complement strand
AAATAATTCCAAGGTATGGTTAGGGAGAAAACCATCCTGAAGGTTATCTTTAACCAAACCACTAATTTCTAGAGTGTCCCCAATTGCGACGGGATGTAGTGAATTAACAATTGGATATACTGGCCCATGAACAACAAATACAGTTGAGGAATTTGATGGAAGTATGAATTCTTCACCCATGAATTCTACGGAAATTATGCGTGGCCCTAATTTCATATTTGGAGAAATGGGAACATATATACTAAAAAATCCTGTTCCATTTACAGATAATTCTGTCAGCAATTGTTCGTCAATATATGCATTAAGAGGCCTATCAGGAATTGGTCTGCCAACTAAATCAGTAAATTGCCCCTCAATCAAGACGAGGTCATTGCGATCGACGTCTGTAATTGACGTTGTGATAATAACCTTTGATACCTGAGATATATTAAATTCCATTATATCAGATGAAGGTAAGTAATATTCAGGATTTAAGGAGTCCCCCTGGCCCATTGGATCGACCCAAGTAAAGCCCCCTAGAAATTTCATTGTAGCCTTATGTAAACCGTAATTCATATCTTCAGGAATATCATATACAATACTCCATGATCTTGTAGTTCCATTTGATTGGGTTGTATAAAGTGGTCCTACGTCAATATCGTCGATGAATAGATGTATGATTCCTCCCGAAAGAGATTCATCAGTAAATAGGCTATCTGAATGTTCGTCAGTAAGAATTCCTGAAAATGTAATTTTCTCACCGGCTATAAATTCCCCTTCCACCATCAATGCATTCAAGTTAGTTGGCGCCAAAATTATTATTCTCGTCCATGCTTCATCTCCAAGTAGCCCAATAGTGCTATTTATCCCATTAAATGAAACAATTATTTTCACAGGGCCAACTTTTGTGAATTGATCTATATTTAAAATGGTAGTCGATAACCCTTCTAAATCGGTAGTAGATGAAGTTATCAGTAATCCTTCAATACTTACATCATAAGGAACAGATGGAACTGGGTTACCCGCATTATCAATTATTGACATATTTATAGCAACTGATTCCCCCCTAATTGTCCGGCTATCTGAATCTAAATCTGAAGGATCTAAAATTGTGAGTAATGAGTATCCCCTACTACTAAAAATAGAGGTATTTTCACTAGAGTCATAATAGTTAACATCTGGAGTATAAATCACTTTTATTTCATTAACTCCACGGGCAAATGTCAAATCTAATCTGATAATTCCACTCCAGTTACCTTCATCTGAAAAGGATAGTGAAGAAACAGTAAAGGTATCTGATTCATCATTTATTGAAAATGTTAGTGCAGGAGATAATAGTGCCCCCTGCCTATTTACTATTGAGCTCCCATTACTAGAAATTAATGAACCAGTAACATTAAAGAAATCTCCAGGCAATGGATTTGCAGTTATTGGATATATTTGAATAGACGTTGATGATCTGATAGAAATTGTATTAATTATTTCAAATATAGAGTTTAAAGTACTTGAACCATTAAAAAATAGAGTTACATTTACAAGCCCTAAAGGATGATTATTAGGGATTAGGAAATCAAAATTTACATTTCCTTGATTATCAGTAATATTATTATCCAACCAAGTTTCATGGAATTTAGCGGCTACTTGAAGGCCGTTTAAATTAATATTATTATCGCTAAATTCTACAAGTCTTCCACCTATTGTTACAGATGTCCCCCTATCTATAACTGTATTAATTAAAGGAGTAGTTTCTATAAAATTAGGAATTCCCCGAACTAATATACTACTATCGCCGGTTCCGGATAAATAGAATGGAGTGGAATCATTTACTACACTAATAATTAGAGTTCTGACTCCACTAGTTACGCCGTTACCCAATACATCCGTTGGAACCGAAACCGTAAAACTACCGTTATTACTAGTGGTGAAATCAGTAATTAAAATTTCATTCGGATCATCTAAAAAGAAAATTTCTATTTCAACGGGGCCCTGTACAGTCCTGTTTGCATCAACAGAATCCATCACTCTACCGGAAACTGTAAAATATTGTAGAGCAGTGACTTCAGCAGGTATTGAATCTATTTCAATTAAACTTCCGACTCGGACAGTTAAGTTGGCAAAATCTTCACCTTCGAGCCATCTTCCTGCATCAATATCAGTCAAATTATCATCTATATCATCAGGTGCTAAAATTCGAATTTGATAATAACCTGGTAATGTATTAACAGGAATTATTGGATCAAATATTGCATTACCATCGGAATTTGAAATAGTAGAATCAAGTAATTGTTGAGAGTTGCCTCCCCAGTCAAAATATAATTCTACAGTAATATCATCTAGTCGTGATGAATCGGCAAAATCACTGATTGATGCATTTAAATTTAGAGTATTTCCTGCGGTGACTATGGCTACTGAAGAATTTAATCCGACGATGAATTTAGTTTGTATTCCAGCATTTACTAAGACGGGTGATGTGTCTTGGTAAAATATACCTCCAGCGGGAGGATTTAGATTAAAATCTAATTCTAAGTATAATTCATAAGCTCCTGAACCAACATCTCCCGGCATTATGAAAGATAAATTATATTCACCTGTTTGTATATCTATCCAGTCGCTAGATAAGAGATATATAGTTGGAGGAGAGGGAAAACCATCAGGAGTAGGGGGTAAATCTGTTGGAACATGTAGTGACAAAGTGATGGAGGAGTTATTTCCAATAATTGGATTATTGGACATTATATCATTAGTAAAACCGCTGACCCAATTTTGAGAAGATATGTCACCTCCTTGTGACCATTCAAGGCCCAAATTCGTAGTAACATTGCCTCTTCCCTTTATCCTTATTTCATCAATAGAATTATTTGGATTTAACCATTTTGAACCATTATAGAACAATGACCAATTATAATCATCCGGAATAGTGGCAAGAGCGGGAGTCCAACTCACTAGTAACTTAGGATTAATTGGGTCAGTAATATTCCAAACTTCTTCGCCATTAAATTCTAATCTATAATTGCCTTCAAAGTTTGCAAGTGAAGTACCTGTATGATCAGTCAATATTACATCTACTTCAGCAGTTATACCTCTCATTTTAGTAGCGAGAGAATAATTAAAGAATATATTACTCCTAATTCCATAAATATCGGCAAATATTTCCTGATCATTTGAAGTTAAAAGATCAGCGTCGAATCTAATTCTTACTTCGACTGGCCCAGCAGGTATTGGAACTTCTGAGGCATTAAATAGCCAATTAATTGAAAAATTACCGGGCTCATCAATCCAAGAAGTATTGTTTAGTTGCCATGATTTAATACCGATAAACGGGCCATTGAAATCGGATTTACGCATATCTAAATAAATAGTTCCATTCAGTGCATCTTGACTTAAGCCCCTACTTAATACTGAGCCATTTAAAAATATATTTGAGTCGATATCAATGATGGAGTTATTAGAATTTATACTTTCTAAAACTACTGTCATATTCGGAGATGGAGTCACTTCAAACATGAATGAATATATATTAGGCATTGCATGATATGTTGGATTGGAGCCATTATTCAAATCATCTTGATGCCATCCTGAAAACTCCAATGAAGCATTAATTAGCCCTAAGGGTTCTAGATCTTGTAATGGGATTATAAATTCAAAATACCCTCCCGGTCCTACGTCACTAATTAACTCTACATTACCATCTAATGAAGTAGAATAAATTAATTCTAATTGTAAATTATCAACTGTAGTTGGATCGATTTTAGGATCGTTTTTCCAAGACATTTGACCAGAAATGGTTGTATTGACTCCAACGCCTATCATTGGTTGATCAACTGGGAATGGATCAAGAATAGATAAATTAACATCATCTGTTATGTTAATCGTCCAAGAAAATGAAATTCCTTGGTTTCCAACATAATTTTTCTTTGAAGTTTGAATGACTAAAGAGGCATAGCCGGGACTGAGAATTTCGGCTGGTAATCCAGATAAATTAAAAAATCCGTTTGAATCAGATATTGTAGTTGTGACAAGATATTCAGGAATTGCAGCAGATCCAGGTATATCAGATATATCCAGCGGAGAAACCAAGTATAATGAGAGTGTAATGTCAGATACGGAAGAAGAGTTGCTAACAAATTGCAATGTCCCTTGAACAGAAATATTTTGGCCAATATTCAAATCCCGTCCAAGAACATCTGGAGACCATGATACATCTAGGACCTCAACCATGGACATTGGTGGGCATGCCTCAAAGGGTATCCAACCCAAATCTAAGTTTCCTTGATTTTGATTAGTTTGTAGATGTACTTCTGCCCACCATGTAAAGTCACCACCATAAACGTCATATGATTTGCCAGTCCATTCTCCCCCTGAGAATCCCGTAACTTTTCTAGTTGGCATTCCTGCATGACGCAACATAACTGTAAAGAGAGATGTAAATTCATCACAACTTCCTTCAAATGAAGAAGTTAAAATCCAATTTGAAATATCGCTATCTATCCCAGCATTATTGGGCCTAGAAGAGCCATCATGATTACGTAAAAATGTTATAGTTTCATTACCATTAATTATAAAATCTTGAATAGCAATAATTTTGTCCCACGCTGAAATAGCTCCAGAGTTATTTATTATTTGCTGAGTTATATTATTTACTTCAAGGCCATAATCATTCAAGTATGATTCCGGTAAAGATGTGGCATAACTACTTCCAGAAAAAATTGTCGAATTATCTCTTATTTGAGGGCCCAATATTATTTCTGGTGCCGAAACATATAAGTTTTCAATATTAGAATAGTCAATAATGATGTCGCGGGTATAATTTGAAAAATTTAATCCTGCAGAAGCATCGGACCAACTGTCAAATTCATATGAATTATATGGAGATATTAATTCAATTCCTGGGGCCATAATTCCATCTTGATAAACTAGTTGCCAGTCAAGAGCAGAAGAAGAGTTCCAAAATGAAGCATCTGCTACGCCTTGACTTATGTTCGATGAGGGAGTAATAAGAGTATTTCCGACAAGGCTTGAATTTACTCCCCAAGAAACTCCCGTATAACTATCATATGTGTGCCATCTCCAGTAATGTTTCATACCGGTGTCAAGGCCTGAAGAGAGATTAAATGCAGAAAAGAATAATGAATTATATAAAATATCATCCGAAGAATTGAAAGGATCCGTGGGTGCATCTACACAATCATTAATCCAAAAAGATTCAGGGCACTCTTGACCATCAGGAACGCCTCCGCCATCAGTATCCGGATCTAGCCAATTTGTTCCTATATCTTGTTCAATAGTATCAGGAATTCCATCACCATCGGTATCTGTTGGATTAATATCATCATTAGGATTATTTTGAGGATTGGTACCATCAAGGTATTCTTGACCATCAGTTACTCCTCCATTATCGGAATCAGATTGATTCCAAAGAGTAATATAACTATCTTGGGTCAGGTTTCCTTGAGTAATTCCAAACGATAAACTGCAGCCAGTACTATTTTCAAAATAATTATTTAAACCATCCATATCTGAATCCAATATATTGTCGCAAGGCTCCAAGGGGTCCGTTGAATTTTGAATTTCGGATAAATCATTTACTCCATCTCCATCCGAATCTGACATATTTATGTTTGAGATGTAACCCCAAGTTCCAACTAGTTCTTCCCAATCTGCCAATCCATCTGAATCTAAATCAGAGTAATCGTCATCGCAATGGGGATCATTAATTGCCCCAACAGTAGCATTCCAACACCATGAACCATTAGTAATAATTATACTTGAAGCTCCCAATGGCATATCTAAATCAATCCCTCTAAGGATATTACCAAAAATACTTACGAATCTAAATCCCGTTAAGTCGCCTGAAGTATTATTATAATATGCCATTGGATAATCTATTTGCCTCCAGTCAATTGGATTTGGATTAATCCCATCAGTAGAATTAAGAGTTAGTTCTTTTGTAGATATGTCATAATTTAATATTGAAAATTCTAAATTTACATATGACATGCATGGATCTGTAGCCCTCATGAAATCAAGTTCTTCTCCATCGGTGGCACCTCCTCCATCGCTATCAGCTAAATTCCATAATGTACAAGTTAGGTTTTCTTCCCAATTTTGTAATCCATCGCCATCGAAATCGCCATCATCCTCTATCCGAGTTGGATCTGTTTCTCCGATGTCGATCAGCCCATTTCCATTTAGATCTTCTTCGCCATCTTCGAGGTAATCTCCATCAGTATTATTGTCAAGCGGATTAGACCCTTGTTCTGGATCTCCATACTGACCATTTACCTCAATACCATCATTTATTCCATCTCCATCTGTATCTGAGGATGTTGGATCTGTAAGTAAAATCAAAGCTTCATAGGAATCATTTAATCCATCTAAATCAGTATCATTACTTTGAGGATCGGTTTGGGTTATTCCATCAACCTCTGCAGTCAGAAATTGACACCCCCCAGGCCCCAGTTCCAGCATCGGATTACAAGGAGACGTTGTAAAAGACATATTATCAGGCCCAGGCCTAAAATATTGAGTTGGAGGGAATGTTGACCCGTTCCTAGTATTCCAAGCAGGGTTTACATATTCATACAGATTAATCAAACCATCATTATCTGGATCTCCAAAAGTACCATCCATATTTGAGTTTGAAGTTGGATCTAAGTTGTGTGCAACCTCCCACCCATCGGGCATTCCATCTCCATCCGTGTCCCAGCCATTTCTATCTTCATCTATTAGCCCATCTCCATCATCGTCATCAGATAAACAATCAGCATCTCCATCATTATCGTTATCAAAAGAATCGACTAATCCATCCTTATCATTATCAAAAGAGTCGGTGCAAATATTCCCCATTGGATCTTCATCAAATCCATCACTACCAGACCCCTGTAGGAGTTGCATTGCGCTTTCTTCATCCCAATTACTAACAGGAACGGTGCCATTCCACCATACACCATTATCCAATACATTTGGAGTACCTGAAAAATCCCAATTTGAAGGAATTGAATATAAATACTCATTTAAATTAGTCAAAGAATCTAAATCCGGATCTCCTGTAGATCCATTGTTTCCCACTGAAGATAATGGATCAAGCCCATATTGCCATTCCCAACCATCAGGTAAACCGTCGTTATCAGTATCAAAATCTTGTGGCTGAGTATTAATAAAAAATTCAATACCATAACTCAATCCATCGCCATC
>JBKEHQ010000061.1:0-7505 GCA_046710875.1 Candidatus Thalassarchaeaceae archaeon | reverse complement strand
TAATAACTTTACAATTTTTGATATTAAACCCTTACCAATTGCTTCTGGTTTAGCTATTTTACTAATATCTCATATTAATAGAAAAGATGATGAAAATCTGATACTAAAATCAGAATTTTTAATATCCTTTGTATTATTTACTATATTTTTCATTCAAAATTTTGATTTATGGTCTGGTTCAGGAATAATAGTTAATGCGACATTAATTTCTATGTCTTTACTTGTAACTTTACTACTATTGGAAGGAGGGGCAATTCGTAACTCATCTCCTATTGAAAGGCTAATTGGCATATGTTATCTTTTACCTATTGCAGGATTTTCATCATTGATATTAACTCAGGAAAGTGAAAGTATATATCCGCTTTTAATACATGATAGTTTAATTCTTATTCCTCCGTTAATTGTCAGCATTAGATTAAAAGTTCTTACAGATTTATCCCAGGAAGCAAGGGATTATGGGGCCATGACTCTGTTATTGTTACTACTAATTGGATTAACTGATATTTCGGGAGGACTATTGGCAATCCCAGTTTTTGGACTCACAGTACAACGGGCATCCAAACATGTTTCATCGCCAATACTTATTTCTCTACCAATATTTGCAATAGGTTATTCAACTATATTTTCATTCGATGCTTCAGAAGATGCAATACTTTGGCCTTGGCTAGATAGTATTTCATATATTGGAGATAAATCAGAATTATTAGGTTTTCAAACACCCCGTTGGTCCGCTTTGTTATTATCCACAATTCCTGCCATGGTGCTATATTATTTACCAGATGAAAAAAAGAGATTAGATGGATCTAGATATGGCCCAGAGCAGATGTTTGGGCCTTTTTTAGCAACTCTATTTGCTATCTCTTTCTTATTACCAGATGAGCGCCTTGCACCAATTTTTATTGTTACGACTCTTACTTATGGTTCATGGAAGTATGGTATTTTGGGTTGGTTTTGGATAACTCCCATTGCTACCTTTTGGGCTTCATTAAATTTAATTTCATTAATTGAAGAAAATGAGGGTATACTAAATACAAATATAGAATATGCTGCATTTTTTGGAGGTATTGTTGGTTTATTACAATATTTACTAATACGTAATGATATTATTTATTCCAATGTTAAAAATCTTAAATTACTTGACTCTTCATATGATTATTTGGGCCTGAGCTCAAGACTGATGGCATATGTTTTATTCTTTATGGCAGGTGATATTTCCGATATTATACCATTTTTAACCAGTATTATGATAGGAATAGATACTTTACGTAACAGCGAACCTATACTATTCAATATATCAATAGTGTTACAGTATTATACTCTATATTTATTAAATGACGACTATCAAAGTAGCGCATTATGGCCTGTTTTAATTGGTATGGTGATGTTATCTTTATCATGGCTTAAGTATAATCCATTTCCTGAAAAAATTAATCAAAACAATGTTGAAAGTATCAGTTATGATGGGGACTCAAATACCTATCAAAACTTGCCCAATATACAATCTAACATAGACTTTGATTTTGAAAAGAACTTAGGATTAGTTGGGTCAATATTTGCCCTTATTTTTATGATTCCATTTTCCGAATCTTTAGCTTCTGAAACTGTAAATCAATCGTTGTTTGGTTTAACATTGATCTCAATATCTGCACATCATATGATTTTAGGATTCCAACGTGATCAAGGTTGGAGGCGAATGTTTAGCCTCGTAGGTTTACCATTAGGACTAGTTTATACTGGCATAGTATTCGAAGGATTAATACTAGTTCTAATGTTATTTATAGCGGCTTTAACTCTTATTGGCCAGTCATTGCTTTATTCTTCAAAAGGAGGTTTAGAGATAGGAAATACTCTAGAGGGCTCGGAATCAATAGTCTCAAAAATTGGCCTTCCTGATCCTAATATGATTGAATCTGAATTAAAACAAAATAATGAAGAATTACCTGATATATCAGGGTTAGGAATAGGATATTCAATATTTGAAAATGTGTCGTTTAACGACAATCAGAATAATGAAGTCAATGAAAATCAATTAGGAAAAGAAATAGGTAATATTTCTAAGTCATTATTTACTTCAGATATCCTTGATTTTAAGATAAAATTAGATGAAACATTAATTTCCAAAACTCAAATTAATATAAATACGGCATATAAATCTCATGACTCTTCAGTATGGCTACCAATTTTAGTAATTAACTCAGAAGGAACATTATTATTGGAATGGGAAAAAAGAATATAATTTAATTAATTAATTTAAATTATGATAATAATTACTTATTATAATGCGAAAGTATGAGATGCTAGTTTTATTACCGAAGGGCATGACAACAACATGGGTAGTAGATTCAAATGCTTTTATTCATCTTGGATCACTGTCTCCTATGGGATTAATTGAGTCCTTAGAAAATGCGTTGAAAGATAATGGAATCAAATTACATGTAACATCTGGAGTACATGATGAAGTTAGAAATGTCCGATTCCAAAAATGGGACGGTAGGCCAAATTTACTTTCAACAATTAGTCATTTACTTACTACTGTAACTATCGGCGAGGGAGAAATAAGGGCGATAGCCCAAAAGATTGGTGAAAAAGCTGCTCCACAAGATGTAGATTTGTCGCTAATGGTTCTTGCAGCAAGATATGAGTTAGAAGGGCGTAAAGTAGTATTAGTTACTGACGATTTTAAGATGACTACTACCAAAGTAAAAGCTGGTTTCGGATTCGAAACATGCCCTCCATCAACATTTATCAATAGGCTTTCAGAATCTGCTTCAAATAAACATACTACGATATTACGAACTCTATCTAGGCATATTAGAGCGGCAGAGATGAGATATGCAATTAGTAGAAATGCTGAATATGATATACAAGCAAAATTAACTTGGCTTGTTGATAGCCTTCTAACTAGCAGACCTCAAACCAAAGTACAAGAAAACTCAATAATTTCAGACGACGATTCTATGGTACTTACACTAATGTCTCATATGAGGGGCGAAAAAATAAAGAAAAGCCGGTTAAAAAAACTTGGCAGACTTCCTGAGATTTGTAAATCTGTCTCTGAAATAGATTCTCAACTTGCGACTTTATTAGATGAAAAGGATATGTCCGATATTTCTATTATTTATGAGCAATTTTTAGAAATTCTTAGAATAACTTTGGAAAATACGGGAGTAGGGCTTTCACCGCTTGAAGATTCTATTTCAGTAATAGCCCATCGTGCAATGGCAGGACCAATTAGTCGTTTGGAAACAGTTTTAGGATTAATGGCTAACCTAATAGGCAGAGATCAAATTGCACGTTTGCACTTTACAAGGGCATTACATCAAGCCAGCCTTAGTAATGATAATTCTGCAGAAATTAGGACCTTACACCATTTAGGATTATTGGCATTAGCAGAAGGAAATTTCAAAAGATCAGCCGAACTTTTTGAAGCCGCAGATTTACAAGCCCAAGTCAAGGATGCACCAAGGTTGAGGCACGTTATTGCAGCAGGGCTTTCAAGACATTTATCTGGAGATGACACTAATGCTACATCACTAATTCAGAGTGCCAATGACATAATAGAAGGTAATGAAAATTTAGTTATAGAGCCATTATTAATCTTGGGTCGATCATTAATGGGAATAGATAGGCCATGGCTGGCAATGGAAATTTTTGATGAAGCATTAGAATGTGCTATTGAAGCAGAATTGCCCAACGAAATCTCTCGTATACAGGGATTACTTTTGCTCGTAAGTACTGCTGCAGCAGGACAAGATAATGAAGAAAATATTGCTATCAGGGGCCTTTTAGACCGACTCAATACTACTGATGTCAAAATAGATAAGGAAGTTAACGAAGTCATCTCAACAGTAGAAAAAATATCAAAAGAACATCTTAAGCCACTTGAGGATACATGGAAAGAGTGGCGACCTGCATCAGATTTATTCGCAAACGAAAGGAAATTAGATGTCCTAAGATCGATATCTGATTCTGAAGGTCAAACACTTGTCATAGTCCATCATAATATTTTAGGAGGTCTTGGCCTTTGGATGCCAGCAAATACTCCTGAATTTGCACCAAACCAGCATATCGTAATATCAGGAACTAGAATAAAAGTTGCTGATGCAACTGCGGAATTGGCAGATAAGCATAATATCAGGGGCGTTATTGCTATCGAAAATCCTGATGAATTAGATATTTCAGTAGATATTGTTGAAGCAATTATTGAAGAAGAGAATAATTGATAATCAATAAATAGAATCTAACTATTGCAGCACCAATCCAATGAATATAGATAGATTATGTTATTTATTTTTGAAAACTATGAATGCATACTATAATTTCCTAAGGTCTCTTCCAACGTACAATGAGAGGTAAGGCTTTACTAATTATTTTGATTATGTTAATGGTCCCATTTTCAGGTTGTTTGAACTTTGATGAGGATGAGAAGATTATTCCAAACGAAGAAGTATATTCCAATGGATTATTTACTACTAACTCAAAAGGAATAGGTATTGATGTGCCGCCAATCGTTTTGGACTTCTTCTTCAGTAATGTGGGTGAAGAAGGTCCTGAACCAAGTATAGGGATTACCTCAACAGGATGTATTTTCTTTATTGCAATGGAAAAACCAATGCGTTCATGTGATTATGGTTTGACATGGGAAAATTCTCGAGATATAACTCAGGCACCTTTTACTAGTGATCCATATGGATGGGTAGATCCAGTAACTGATAGGGTATTCAATATCCATATGATGGGGCTTGAATCAACTTGGATTGGATGGTCAGATAATGATGGTGAAAGTTGGTTAGGAAATCCACATGATTCAGGAACTACTCCTCTAAATGATCATATTAAGTTGGCAACAGGCCCTTGGGTTAGTGATGGATATGGAATCCCTGGTACACTGTCGCCTATTTATGAAGAAGCAGTTTATTTCTGCTATAATAAAGGCCTAGGAATTTTCTGTTTTACTAGCTTTGATGGAGGGGCTACCTTCGAAGTAGGTGGCCAGATATTCGGTTTAGCCACAAGTGATGGTGGACTACATGGTGCGATTACTACGGCTCCAGATGGTACTGTATACGTTACCCCTAGAGTAGAAACTCCTGCCGTAATTTTTTCAAAAGATAATGGATATTCATGGGAAACTCGTGAAATGGGTAATGATGTCGGTACACCAAATCCACGAAAAAACTCTGAAGTAGCAACAGATACAGATTCTAATGCTTATCACATTTGGACAGGTGCAGATTTTGGAGTTTATATGTCTAGAAGTACAGATTCAGGCGAGTCATGGGAACAATCCAGTATTCGAATTAGTCCTGTTGAAGTAATTTCAACTACGTTTCCACAAATCGATGCTGGAGATCCTGGGCGTATTGCAATAACATATCTTGGAAGTGAAAATAGCTCTCAACTTCTTAGTACTGACATAGATGGAGAGGAATGGAATGGAAATCCTCACTATGCTAATAGTAATGTAAGTTATTATCTTTACATAACTTATAGTTTAAACGCTTTAGATGAAGAGCCTATATTTCATACTGTTAGAGTTTCACCTGATCCAGTTCAGATAGGTAGTATTTGTCTTAATAGCGGAGATTGTCGAGATATAGGGGGTTCAAATAGAAATCTTCTCGATTTTAATGACTTACATATAGATAGAGATGGCCGAGTATATGTTGCATTTGCAGATGGCTGTACTGAAACTTGCGCTACTGATTTCAACTCAACTGCTGAAGATTCTAGAAGTAAAACTGGTTCTGTATATTATCTGAGTAATGGGCCTAGTCTGTACGAATCCGTTGGAGACCTATCAGAATTAACTTTTTCCGAGTAAACTATTCAAGTCTCCAATATACTTGGTGAAACATGAAGATAGCGCGGCATACACTTGAGGCAGAAAACTTATCAGATCTTTTTGTACTTATTGATGCAGTAGTGAATAAAACCAAATTGGAATTTCCCAAACTCCAAGTCGTATTTGATGATCATATAACTAGTGTATACAAGGGCTTTAATCCTAAATATACTCATGATGAGGGATGGATTACTTCTATTATTCTAACTCAAATAACAGAATCTAGATGATGATTAAATATGTTTTTATTAGAAAAATCTATTCTTTCTCCTAAAGATTACATGTCCCTAAGGGCCTCAGCAAGCATGGCTAAAAGATCACTGAAAGGTGCGCAAAAAGGCCTAGGTAATGAAATCTATTCAGTAGTAATTAAGATTAAAAAAACCAATGAAATAATTGGTATGGGAAGAATTATCGGAGATGGAGGTACTGTTTTCCAAATATGTGATATGGCTGTAAAAAGTGAATGGCAGAACAAAGGTGCTGGTACAATGATTATGGATGATATGATGAAGTATATTGAAGAAAATGCTGAAGAAAATGCTTATATTAATCTATTAGCAGATGTCAATGGATTTTATGAAAAGTGGGGATTTGAGACAACTGCTCCAAATTCAGTTGGTATGTTTTATAAAAAAAACAAATGATTGAAAAATAACTATGTCAACCTCCCCATATGTCAGATGCAGACGATGATGGTAATTGTATTGTCTGCGGCTGTGAAATGATAGAGTCAGAAGTCATGAATCAAGCCTGTTCAAGTTGTGGCTGTGATGATTGTGGAAAGGCTCTACTAACCGATGAAGAAATAAGTGAACAACTTTGCAAATCTTGCGATATTAATTCATTGATAAAAATCCAAAATGAAGAAAAAGAAGCAAATAGGAAGGGCCTTTGTCAGCAATGTTATCCTTACAAAGATGCCAAAGCTTCACGCGAAATACTAGTAATTGATGGTATGAAATCTGTTTGTCAAGATTGTTATAATGACCACATAGAAACTAATGCAATACAAAATGAGCTCGTCATAGAAAATGAATTTGAATCAAATATTAATGAAATTTTAGAATCCGCAGGAATAAAAAATGAATTTATGGAAGATGAATATTGATACAATATGTCAATTATTGACTATTAATGATAATTCAAACAAAATGAATAAATTTTGAGTATAAAAGTCTATTTTGAGATATTTTAGCCGATTTAGTTATAAAATAATCTAGTCAGGGTTAGTCATGAATTTAGCACCAATTGATTATGATTACGGAATAGAAGCAAACTATTTTTTTGCTACGACGATAACTTGCGATAACGAAGAAGCACGTAAAATGTATGTTCGTGCTTTTGGGCACATGTTAAATTATAATCACGAAGAAGCAATTGCATGCTTTTCAGAATGTGCTGAGTTAGATCCTAATTGCGCTATGGCATGGTGGGGAATTGCATATTGTGTTTCTTCAAATTATAACTGGGCCCCCGGTCTTGGTTCCGGCCACGATTCTATCCAAAAAGCAATTACTCTCAAAGATGGATGTTCAGAACTAGAAAAAGATCTCATTGATGCACTAGCAGAGCGCCATTCTGCAGAAGCACGTGACGCAGCAGATCCGTCCGTTCTTAATATGGGAAATAGCCCAGAATTAAATGTTGCATTTGCCCA
>JBKEHQ010000060.1:0-7575 GCA_046710875.1 Candidatus Thalassarchaeaceae archaeon | reverse complement strand
AGAAATGTGCCATACTTCCATTTATATCTACCTAAATTCCACGCCAATGGGACTCCTAATATTAGTGTTAATATTGTTGAATATGATGCAACTAAAAACGTAAACTCTATTGAATCACGTGTTTGAAATTTATTATCAAATTCAATTATTGTTTCAAATATATTTTTTTCCGCCACGATGCTTAGTTGTTGCCAAGCAATAATTGGTGGCCCAATTACAAGTATGGACCAAATAAGTACTATTATTATTTTTAATTTCATATGATCTTCTCAAGCCATTGTTATGTCCCATTCATCAAGCCAATATGCGATATTTTCATCTATATCTGAAATTTTAATTTCACAATCGATAGGCACTACTGAATGCCACCGATATCCAGAAGTTTCGGTTATATTTCCTCCAATTATGGAAGGATACATCCAATTTATTGTAGACATCTGAGAATTTATTTCATATGAAACCAACCAATCTACAAAGGTATTGACAGATGATTTTTTTTCCGTTCCTTTCAACATAGAAATATATTCTATCTGAGAAAATGATGCACCCTCTAAATCTAGGGCCACCGAAGTCGTCCAATTTTCACCATAATATGCCTCAACTCCTGGAGAATGACAATATGAGACTACTGCATATGCATCTCCAATGAAACCTTCGCCCCATTGTCCATAGCCACCTGAATAATGCGTTTCATATGCAGTGGTCCAACTATCTGTAATTATTACATCATTATCTTTCATATTCTTCCACCAATTAATATAATTCGTTCCCTCATTTTCATCATTATTGAAATAATCAATAGTCGATATAAAAAATGCTCGCCCTGGGCTACTTGTACGGGGATTTTCTATTGCAATCTTCCCTTTCCATTGTGATTCTGTAAAGTTCCATAAAGATGTCGGTACAGTTATATTTTCTCCGTCTACATAACTAGAATCATAATTGATACACACACTTCCAAGGTCAAAAGGAATAGCTAAATTTCCATCATATGATGACAATGCACGCTCTGAAAAAATTCCTCTATCAGTGTCCAACGGTTCAAAAATATCTGCTACTAATGCAGTGCCGAGGTAAGAATTGTCAATTCCTATGGACACGTCAAATAATCCTGTATTCTTAGTTTGTATTGCCATTGATAACACTCCTCCTGCATCTCCTGCCCTCGTTATTTCAATATTTATCCCGCTATCTTTGGTAAACTGATCTAATAAATCTTGACTTATTCCTAATGCATCATATGAAACAATATTCAAAGTCATATCGGCGTCATCATCATCTTCGTTTAAACAACCGGATAATACTGAGGATATTATTATTAAAAATAACATTGTAGCTTTTATTAAATTTATTTTATATATATTTCTTTCTTTCATCTAATCCCTCAATCCTAATTCTCTTTACATATTATTATTAATTCATTGACAATTTTTGGTATCTTATTTACTCCATTGGCTGCTATATAGAGGCTGGGTTCCCAACCAAAATCTCCATTGTCAATAAGAATTTCTCCATTCTTCTCAGAAATTCCCCTTGGAGCATTGCAAATTTCTAGATTTAATTTCTCAGATAATTTTTTAATAATTACCATACTTGGTAATTTCAAATTAATTATTGCATTTGAATTTGATTCTTTGCTTCGTAAGGATAATAAAACTTCTGCAAGATGTTTGCTTGCACCAATTTGTGGTAAAACTTGTTGTAAAATATTACCCTCATGCGCCCTTAATCTGCCTGGAAATGCTATGACTTCTGAGATATTTTTAACATCCTTTGAGCAGGTTGCAATATTTATTCCAACTGCTGGAATGAGCATTTTCGGTAATTTAGAAAATTCATTTATAATTCTAGACATAGAATTAATTAATCTATTATTTATTGAATTATATCCTTCTTTTACTATTTCCAAGTTTATTTTTGAAAATTCCTTACCGATTTTTATCTCAAGTGATATATTATCTGGTACCCCATTTTTGGATAAATTAGAAGATATTATTGATGCTAATTTATCAATTTCAAAATTGTCATCCTCAGATGACAATTCAATTAATGACCGATCTTTCCATCTACTTACTGTACTTTGAGTTGTTCCAAGAATATTTGCTACTTGATTCTGTTGCCAACCATTATTTAATAATTCATTAGCGATTTTAGAATGTAAACGAATTTGCCACAATTGAGCATTAGCACCTAACACATTTTGTCCTGAGGGGGTTATTATATTAATATGCATATAAATATGCATTATGCATTTTTTATTCCAAAAATGAATATTTCCAATCCTGCGCTATGTCTATTGTTCGTTTAATTGATCGCGGACTAATCCACCTCAGCAGGTTTAACGGCCCTCCTGCTTTATCGTTTGTACCACTAGCCCTCGCCCCTCCAAAGGGTTGTTGCGCAACTACTGCTCCCGTTGGTTTATCATTTATGTAAAAATTACCAGCTGTAAATCTTAAATGATCAAATGCATTTTGGATATCTTCTTCTTGATTTGCAAATATAGATCCTGTAAGTGCGTATGGTGATGATTTATCACATATCTTTAGCACATTATCAAAATCTTCATCTTCATAAACAAAAACAGTCAATACTGGGCCAAATATTTCTTCTACCATAGTTTCTGACAAGGGATCAGTTGTGACAATTACCGTGGGCTCTACAAACCATCCAACATCTTGATTATATTGTCCTCCGACTATTATTTCACAATTTTTGGATTTTTTAGCCCTATCTATGTATCCAGTAATTTTGGTAAATGATCGCTCATCTATTACTGCCGTCATAAAGTTAGAAAAATCTAAGGCATCGCCCATTTTTATTTTTCTTATTTCCGTACATAAATCTTCTGAAATTGAGTTCCAAACACTCTTTGGAATATATGCTCGGCTAGCGGCAGAGCATTTTTGGCCCTGATATTCGAATGAACCACGAAGTAATGCAACTAATAATCCATTTTTATCACAATCCATATGGGCAACTATGAAATCCTTTCCTCCGGTCTCCCCGACTATCCTTGGATATGAACGTAATTTCGGTAATGCATGTCCTATTTCTTGCCATAATCCTTGAAAAGTGGCCGTAGAACCTGTAAAATGTAGGCCAGCAAAATCTTCATTAGATAATGCAATTTCAGTTATTTCTGCACCGGATCCTGGAATGAAATTTATTACTCCGGGAGGTAATCCTGCTTCCATCATTAATTCCATTAAGACATAGTTGGAAAGATATGAATTACGACTAGGCTTCCATACAGATGTACAACCAACAATCGCAGGTGCACTTGGAAGATTAGCTGCAATACTTGAAAAATTAAATGGAGTTATCGAAAGTACAAATCCTTCTAATGGCCTAATTTCGGTTGAATTAATGACTCCAGACGGAGATACTAATGGTTGTAAATAATCATGAAATCCGCGAGCATAATGGCAATTAAATCTCCAAAAATCAATCAATTCACATGCAGCATCTATTTCAGCCTGATAAACTGTTTTTGATTGATTTAACATTGTAGCAGCATTTACTTTCATCCTCCAATCTCCGGCTAATAATTCCGCGCATTTTTCAAATATAGCGCATCTACCTTCCAATCCCAATTCAATCCAATCTTTCTGAGATTCAACAGCAGATTTACAAGCTGCTTTAATTTCCTTTTCTGTTGCTAAGTGAACTTTAGCGATGATATGCTTATGATTATGTGGAATTACTTGATTAGTAGTGATGCCCGTAAATATCTTCTCTCCGTTTATGATGCAAGGTATCTCAATTACTTCGTTCATCTGCCTTTCTAATTCGACTTTAATCATATCACGTTCTGTTGAACCTGGTGCGTATGCAAGTATAGGTTCATTGAGGGGTTGTCTACTCATATCCGACCCGAAGAGAACTATCTCTATATTCTTACGCACTATTTATTCATCTAAGACCAAGCATCTGGATCGTCTTTCTTATGTTTTTTCCCAACTTTATAATGTGACTTACATAGCGTCACTCTTCTTGAATCATTTGATATTCCGTCATCGCCCCACACATCAACTGCCCACTCGTATGCCTTTCTCCGGCCTCCCATTTTTTTATCTGCCCAGTTGGAACATCCTGCTACATCGCACCTGGTTTCGCCAACGTACTCTTCTTTTATATTATTTTCAGTTCCTGCCTTGGCAGCAGCGGCATCTCTCTTTTTACGGGCCTTGGCCTTAAATCCCATATTCTGCCGGGCCATGTTAATTGATTAGAACATTGTGCCTAATTATTTGATAAATCAAATGGTCCATTAGTTGATGCAATGGATGCGCTTCTATCAGGTCCAACTCCTATACTAACAATTGGGACACCTGCTAAATGTTCTATTCTTTTAATATAATTATGCATTTCAGAACTTAATACATCAAATCCCATATTTTCATTTCTTGATCTATCTGCCATTGATATCCATTCCTTGTCCGTTAAGGATTTAAATCCTGGATGAGTTTCATATATTGGCTTACATTTTGCTAGTTCAATACTTGTGGTAGGGATCATTTGCAATAATTTTCCTTCCATTTCGTAACCAATGCATATTTTAATTTCATCCAATCCCCCTAGTACGTCAAGTTTAGTTAGCACGAGTCCAGTATAGCCATTCAATCTATTACTTTCTTTAAGTGCAACTAAATCGAGCCATCCAGTTCTTCTTGGCCTTCCCGTAGTTGTTCCAAATTCATGACCAACTTTAGCCATGTGCATTCCTGGTCCTCCTTCTAATGATAATTCAGATGGAAATGGGCCATTACCCACTCTTGTTGTATATACCTTCGTAATTCCGAAACATTGTTCGACATGGCCGGGATGTATTCCAGCACCATGGGTCGCATTTGCTCTACATGTAACAGATGAAGTCACGAAAGGATATGTTCCTTGATCAATATCCAACATGGCCCCTTGGGCTCCTTCTAAGAGTACATTTTCATTATTTTTTAATGCAAAATCAATCATCAATCCTGTTGGCTTTATGCATTCTCCGTATCTCGATAAGATCCATCGAAGATCACTTTGTAACGCCTTTAGTTCAATTTTTGATTCCACTTTAACTGATTCTAATTGCGTATTCATTCTCTCAACAATTATTCTTAATTCTTCATTATCTTCTACAATATTTATGATATCCGCAAATCGTATTCCAACTCTTTCAATACGGTCACGGTATGCAGGCCCTATTCCTCTACCTGTGGTTCCAACAATCTTATCTGCACTGTCATATAATCTATGGAAAGGAAGAATTATTGAAGCCCTTTCACTAATGAATAACCTCTTTCCTTCTGGGCGTTCTCCCGAAATATCAAACCATCTATCTAACTCCTGTTCTAGTACCCACGGATCAATTACCATTCCATCTCCAAGTATCATTGAGCAATGTAATGATGAGACTCCAGATGGGATCTGATGTAATTTTAAAGTCGTGTCTCCATATACTACTGTATGGCCTGCATTATTCCCTCCTTGAAACCTAACTGCCCAACTAGAATCAGCCGCAAGCTGGTCAATTGCCTTTCCTTTTCCTTCATCTCCCCATTGGGCTCCAAGTACTACAGTAGCAGGCACGCTTCCCCTGCCATGGCTGACAGTGTTTGAATACTTTGGACAGTAATCGAAATAAATACTGTACGTTACTCAATTCGTAACATTTATTTTTCAGAATATTTAACTTCAAATTTATTCATGAATTCAACCAATGCTTCAACACTTTCCTTAGGTAAATAATTATACATACTTGCCCTAATTCCTCCAACGCTTCTATGGCCTTTTAGGCCTCCAAAACCAGCCTCTAATGATTCCTGAATAAATTTTTCTTCTAATTCTTTATTTTTTAGATTCCAAGTCACATTCATTCTTGATCTTGACTCTTTCGACGCATGCGGTCTCCAAAAATCTGTCCTATCTAACTCTTCATAAATTATAATTGACTTCTCCAAATTTCTTTTAATTGAACCATCCATTCCTCCATTCCGTTCTAACCATGCTAATACTTTGCTTAGTACAAATATTCCAAAGGTATTTGGAGTATTGAACATTGATCCCTTTGAGGAATGAACCTGATAATTTAACATTGACGGGATATTATCATCCACTTGAGACATCGCCCAAGGTGATAAAATGACTAGAGTAACTCCACTGGGTCCTAAATTTTTCTGAGCACCTGCATAAATTATGTCATGTTTAGATACATCTAAATCTACTCCAGTAATATCTGAACTAGCATCTACAATTAGTGGTTTACCTTTACTATCTGGAATATGATGGTACTGTGTGCCATATAATGTATTATTTGAGGTATAATGGACATATTTTGTATCATCTCTGATCTCATATTCGCCATTATCTGGAACCATTTTGAAATTATTCTCCTCATCTGTCCAGATAATTTCAGCATCACCTATTCTCTTTGCTTCTTTAAGTGCCTTTTTGGACCATCCACCAGTAATTAAATAATCAGCCTTTTCACCTTCTTTCAAAATATTCAAAGCCGACATATAAAATTGTAAAGAAGCGCCTCCTTGTAGAAATAATACTTCATATTCATCTGGAACCTTCAAAATTCTTCTTATACTATTTATTGCATTATTCATTATTCCTTGAAAAACATCACTTCTATGGGATATTTCTAATAAGCCAAATCCACTTCCTAAGATATTAGGCAGAGAAGCCGCCACTTCTTCTACTACTTCTATTGGTAAAACGGCCGGTCCTGCACCAAAGTTATGTATTCTTTGAATATTCTCCATAAGCCGCTGGACGTGCAGTAGGTCTTTGACTACATCGGATAAATAATCTGATAGGGGTGAGGTTCATTTCATATTGGCTTGACCGGGGCTTGTGATACGTGTTGGCCTTGTTATGCTCCAAGGCGCTCGAAATGTCCATATGGCGGCTTTGGAAAAAGCCTCACAAGAGTCAGGTATGGAAATTGAAATCAAGGAACTCAGGACATCAAATGATTTATTTTCTTCAAAAATTGATGCTGTAATAATTCCAGGAGGGGAATCTACAACTATGCGCCTGACAGGAAATTCTTTAAAATCAGGCCTTATTCCATCATTATTGGAATTTATGAGGCAAAATCCATATCTTCCAGTTTTAGGAACTTGCGCAGGAGCTATACTTTTGGCTGATCCGTGTGATGGTAAAAATTCCCTCATAGGGTCATCTATAATCAGGAATGCATATGGCAGGCAGAATGAATCATTTCAAGCCGAAATATATTCTAATCTTTTAATGAGAAATTATCCCGGAATATTTATCAGGGCACCTAAATTTTCATCTATTGAGGATCCCAATTCTATAATAGCAACGTTTGGTAAAGATGTTGTCGGTGTACGAAAATTCAATAGAATCGCACTAACTTTTCATCCAGAACTATCTCATGATAACGGCTTCCACCGTTGGCTTGTAGATCAGGCAATCATTTATTCTGAGATATTAGTATGATTCATCAACTTAGACTCCCTCAAGTTCCAGAATTACATGAGGCACCTGATATTACTGATACTGAAGGTTGTTTGCAGTGTCAAATGGGGAGTAAATTGGTATTATTTATTA
>JBKEHQ010000059.1:0-7576 GCA_046710875.1 Candidatus Thalassarchaeaceae archaeon | reverse complement strand
ATTCTGCAATAAGGGGTACAGATTCAGGTGCATTAATTATAACGCATTATTCAAGAATCTTAGAACACGTAAAGCCAGATAAGATTCACGTACTAATAGATGGTAAAATAGTAGCAACAGGCGACGCGAGTTTGGCCAACGATTTAGAAGCAAATGGCTATGACTGGCTAGAAAATAAAATTGAAATTGAAGGAGAGATATGAATTATGGAATCATCGCAAGAAGCAAGAGAAGTAATTGGAGATTATAAAGCAGGATGGCATGATACTGAGAATTCAACGATAAGGTTTGATGCTGGACTCTCGGAACAAGTTGTTAGAGATATTTCAGAGATAAAGAATGAACCAGATTGGATGACCCAAATTAGAGTAAAAGCATACAAACATTTTGTAGATAGGCCTATGCCTACATGGGGCAATATGAGTATGTTAAAAAATATTGATTTCGACAAGGTATGCTATTATTTACGTTCTTCAAAGGCAACTGAGAATGATTGGGATGAAGTTCCAGAAGAAATAAGAAATACATTTGATAAGCTTGGAATACCAGATGCTGAACAAAAGTGGCTATCAGGAGTAACAGCGCAATACGAATCAGAGGCAGTATATCACAGCATAAGAGAAGATTTAGTAGCTCAAGGAGTTATTTTTCTAGATATGGATAGCGGATTAAGGGAATATCCTGAATTAGTAAAGAAATGGTTTTGTTCAGTTGTACCATACTCGGATAATAAGTTTTCAGCACTAAATACTGCAGTTTGGTCTGGTGGATCATTCATCTATGTCCCAAAAGGAGTTCATGTTGAGATGCCAGTTCAAGCATATTTTAGAATTAACGCTAAAAATATGGGGCAGTTTGAAAGAACATTAATTATTGCCGATGAAGGAAGTAGTATCCATTACGTCGAAGGATGTACTGCCCCTACTTATTCCACTGATTCATTGCATTCAGCAGTTGTTGAATTGATAGCACTACCCGGCTCGCACATACGCTATTCTACAGTTCAGAATTGGAGTGCAAATGTTTACAATTTGGTAACAAAAAGAGGTATTGCACATGAAAATTCTAAAATAGAATGGGTGGACGGGAATATTGGTAGTAAATTAACAATGAAATATCCTTCAGTGATACTAAAAGGTGAAGGATCACATGCCGAAGTAATTTCAGTAGCTTATTCAGGAAAAGGTCAACACCAAGATGCAGGGGCAAAAATCCATCATTTAGCCTCCAATACAACCAGTAAGATATTATCGAAGAGCATCAGTAAAGATGGAGGCAGAGGATCTTATAGAGGGATGGTTACTGTTTCATCAAAGGCTGAGAATTGTAAACTTAATGTTGTATGTGATGCACTCATACTAGACGATAAAAGTAGATCCGATACATATCCTACAATGGAAGTTTCAAATTCTACTGCAAAGTGTGAACATGAAGCAAGTGTATCAAAAGTTAGTGATGATCAGTTATTTTATCTCATGAGTCGCGGCCATACTGAAGAAGAATCTTTGGCCTTAATTGTAAATGGGTTCTTTGAACCTTTTACTAGAGAATTACCAATGGAATATGCCGTTGAATTGAATAAATTAATGGCGCTTGAGATGGAAGGAAGTATTGGTTAATTGGTGTTAAAATGAATAGCATCAATAAATATATTGAAGTTTCTGAACTTCCCCATAGGGCGGACCATCTATGGAGATATTCTCCGTGGAAGAAAGTTCATCCAACTGGAAAAGTCAAAGATATACCAAAAGAAGTTAAAGGACCAAAAATGAGGTTACTGAATCTTAGTGGAACGGAATCTCCCACGGGAATAGAGTTAATTCGTGGCGTTGGAGAAGAGATTAGGCTACCTGACTCAGATGATGTTTCTACCAATTTCATTAAAGCCATTTCTGAAGATTCTAAATGGATATTAAAGACTGAATCGAAATTTATTTCAAATGAACCAATATTACTAGAAATCGATGCTGGAGATGAAATTAACGGAATGCAGCTTACTCTGGATATTGGAGAAAGATGTGAATTTGAAATTGTTACCATAATCAAGGGAAGCACAAATTGGATGGGTTTACTGAGGACTGGAAGAATTGGCAATGGGTCGAACATTAATGACATAACCGTAGGACTTCAAGAAAGAGGTACATTGTTGAGAGTAGATGCTATTTCATTAGGTAGAGATGCGGAATTTAGTACGGGAACAGTGTCATCTGGATCGGAAAGGACAAAAGCAGATTTAAGATATAGGTTGGGGGAAATTGGAAGTAATTTAAGAGTAATTGGATCAATATTATCAAGAGATTCAATGCATTTAGATTACCATATAGAAATTCAGCATGATGCCCCCCAGACGTTTAGTAGACTTAGTTGGAATGCTGCGTGTGGAGGTAAGAGTAAAACAATAGGTACTGGGATGTTGAAAGTTGCAAACGGATCCAAAGGTGCCGATGCATCTCAAAATTTTCATAATTTATTACTATCAAAAGATGCTGAGGCAGACGGAATACCAGAATTAGAAGTTTTAGAAAATGAAGTTGTTGGTTGTGGCCATGGAATAGCTAATGGCCCGATAGATGAAAGTCAATTATTTTATCTTCAAGCCCGTGGGTTTTCACCAATGGATGCTAAATCTGCATTAATAGCCGCTTTTCTTAATTCAACATTATCTAAAATGGGAAGTATGGAAGTCCATGATTGGCTCAGCAAAATGTTATATTCTGAATTAAAAAATATGAATTCCAAGTGAGTGCGATAATATGCAAACTTCTAGAAATGGTTTGCTAAATAGAAAGACTGAGATAAAAATTTCTAAAATTTTAATTTTAATTATTAGTTCGTATGCTTTTTTGAGTTTCTTAGCACCTGCATTAATCGACGAGGGAGAGGTTCCTGAATTATCAGGTCGTGCTAATGCTTTTGATTATGCTTATGAAAGTAGTTGGGGCAATTTGGACCATGGAGAATATGCTGAAATAGGACATGATCAATCCAAACATGGAGGAACATTTGCATGGATGGAATTAAATCCAATATTTGCATTAACCTATGCAATAGGGGACCTCAATTGTCATCAGAAACATGAAAGATCATGGAAAATTAATGATAATCAAATGCCTATCTGCGTTAGAGATGTTGGCATATTATTTGGAATTATATTAGGTGCGTTGATATTCATGCTTAAAGGCGTTAACAGATGGACACTTAGAGATACTTTTCTAACAATTATTCCGGACAAATACTTAGATGAGGTTTATGTAAGGGATAAACGTATTTTTGTCATGATTGGAATAATTTTTGCATCAATTATTCCAATAGGAATAGATGGGTTAGTACAGTTATTGACAAATTATGAGTCGAATAATTCGATAAGACTCATTACAGGAATAATTGCAGGATTTACACTTGGCTGGTTAATATGTTCAATGATTGCGGCCAAGCCCAGTAGTTTCGATAGTTCGGAAGATGTGATTTTACCAGCAAAATCTACTTTGAGAATAAGATAAATTAATTTCCCTTCCACCACTTGACAAGTTCTTGTTTTGTTGATATTTCTTTAAATTTGAGATTTCCCGGGCCGACTATATTAATTCTATCAATAACATATTCAAGTAGTATATCATTATCTTTGATTTGTATTAATTCAGACATACAATCAATTAATGAGGATTGGGTATTTTCTCTTTGCCACTTATTTATTTCACTTCTAATTGGCCAAATGACCAATATTAATCTACCAAAGTGAAAATAATCATTTTTTAATTGGGATGTGGATTTTTCTTTAGACAATAATGCTGAGTTCTGAAAAATCCAAGATGATTCATCACAAAGGAAGCGAACTATTTTTCTTGTATGGCTAGCAGATACATTACGAATTGGACCCATTGCACTTCTTATTCCAGATATATCCGTAGGATTTAGTAATGACAAGGTTCCGCAAATAGATGATATTGAATGGTTCAAAATATTCTTTGGTGAAGGATTTTTAGGGTCTTCGATTAATTTGGATAAAATTGAATTGTGTTCATTTTGAATATTATTAAGAATTTCCCAGGGTTTCTTATTTCCCAACCAATTTTTATCATCACGTAGGGGACTTAATCCAATTCCTTCAAGGATTGCCTGACCCTCCATTGAATCAACTAAATTTTTTAAACAGTATAAATCCACATTATGTATATTTACATTAATTGGATTGGGTTTGGAATGAATAAAATTTTTTACAACTAATGATAATTGTTTACGAAACTCTGAAACTGAACTTTCATTCAATATTGGGCCTATCAATGCACCCATATCAAATGGCACGGGCATCTCCATATTCCCTGAAAGGAGTTTTTGATATCCGGACCTTATTTTTGTCTGTAATTCTGAAGTTTCAAAATATTCACTTTTATCCGATAAATTTCGAAGTGTACCGCTTTCTATTCTTTTAAGAGCTACTTTTGGGTCACAATCAACCCAAATACATAAATCCGGTATAAGTGCAGCAGAATTAATTTGGGCTACTTTTTCAACTCCCAAATTACCGACTATTCCTTGATAAACAATTGATGAATGAACATTTCTTTCACTTACGACTGCTCTGCCCTCTTGTAAACGCGGTAAAATCCATGAATGAGAATGGTCAATCCTATCTGCTGCAAACAATCCAGCTTCTTCTTCCGGCGTGAGAGTTTTATGTTTTACTGCATCAATTGCTAGGCGTCCCAAAGGATGATCGCGCCTTGGCTCCCCCGTAATTTCAACTGAAGTGAATGTGAATTCTTTTTCTAATATTTCAGCTACAATCTTAGTGGCTAAGCCTTTTCCACTTCCATCTCCGCCCTCTATTGTAATCAAATACATATAAATCCTCATTCATCATAAGTATTGTTAGATTTGAATTGCGACTTAGTTAGACTAGTTATCCCCATTCCAATTAGTATCATTAATGGTCCAATGAAAAGGCCACCACGGCTCCATAATCCAATAAACGAAAGCCACCATGCTTTTCTATAACTATTGCTATTTAGAACTTCTAGTCCTCCGATAATTCCTGATATACCAGATAATAATGTAAAAATTGCAATAATTGTGGCAAGGTATGCTGAGTCACCTAATTGACTATCTCCAGTCCAATCTATTTCATTAATTTTTGATTCATCACCAGGGGTCATAGTAATAGGTATCTGAGCATGATCGCCAGGAATAAGAAGTATCCTAACCGAAATATTGTCTGGAAATGTAGCATAAATTATTGATGATTTGCGTGATAACTCTGTAAAAGTGAATCTGCCACTCGAATCAGTATATGTTTCCTTACCAGTTGCAGTTCCATCATCATTTAAAAGAGTAATTTTTACTCCTTCCAATGGTTCTCCGCCCGTATTATTATCAATTAATGCGGTATTTACAATTCCTGCTATATCTGCATAATTATCATCTCCTTCCAACGAACCAGATAATATTTCAGTAGGGTTTGCCGAAATAGTTAGAATTCCAAGTAGTACTCCCATCACTCCCCCGATAATTATCAGAATAGCCCCTGCAATCCTTGTTGCTGAATCATGAGATAAGTCAGATAACCAAATTTCTATACCCGATAAATTATCAAAATTTTCGTCTTCACTCAAGTAATTTCATCCCCCCTTTCACTCTTCCCAGATGCCCCTAGGTGTTCAGTTTGCCGCTTGAATAATTTATAAAATATTAAACTTAAGAATGGCCATGAACCAGGTATTATAAAAATTGTAATAATGGTTACAATAATAAAAGATAGGATTTTGTTTTTATATTTAGTAAGAAAATCCTCTTCTTCAATTACAAAATCTTCTGAAATTAGAAGATCATCAACTATAAATTCAGTAAGGTACATGTTTGACCAATATTTTCCAGTTATCCAAAAGGCATCATCGGCAGATGAGTAGGCTATTCCATTCAAAACTGAATGTGAAGAATTTGTATTAAATTCCAGTGAATCAAAGGAAATTGATTTTTCTACTTGGCCGGATGACATATTTATTTCTATTATCCTATTTTCTCCCCAAATATTTGCATAGATGGAATTTCCCACACATTCAAGTTCATTCAAATTAGAAATTTCAATTTTATCTTCAATCACCACTATGGATCTAATTATATCAAAATTTTCTAAATTTCTGAATGAAATTTCTGAAGAACCGTTTGACATAACATAAGAATTACCATCATTACACAAGCCCCATCCTTCTCCCGAATATGTATAATTACCAATGACATCAAAGGTATCGATATCAATTATAAAGGCGATATTTTCTTTCCAAGTTAGTAAAACAATTGTATTATTTATGATAGTTATGCCTTCGGCAAAAATATCATCTGAAAAGGAAATTTGCCGAATTATCTGTCCAGAAGAAGCATTAACTTCACGTAGGCTTGAGGAACCATAAAGGCCAGTACTCTCAAATAATCTATCATCATATATCTCTAAGCCTTGTGTAAATGCATTTTCATCATGTTCAGTTACTTTTAGCACGTTACTTGCATATGAGTGAGAGTCTGCATAAGAGATTTCTAATGAGTTATGAGATAGGAACATAATAGTAAAAATAATTAAAAAAGCATTTTTAGGGGCATATTTATTATAAATGTATGAACAATGCTCCATCGACGTTAAAATAAGCCTAAGGACCGAATTATAATTATAGAGTTGGGAGGCGTAGGGAATGAATAGTAAGGCACAAAACTGTAATGTCAATATTTCCTTATTAATAGCCTCACTATTCGTTTCTTCGTTACTTTTACCTTTTGTTGCTTCTGAACCAATAGATAATAATGAAAAGATTGAATACATAATATCAGGCCTCTCAGAATCTACTCCTGATGTTGAGGGAAAGGAGTATATGTTTAACGGTGATGATTTGCCGATTTACTCCCTAACTGGAATTTTGAAGACTCAATGGGTAGAAGAAGGATATCCAGACGTTATATTGCCTTTTTCTTCTGAACAAGATACTAAGTCTTCAATTCGGAGTTGTGAAAATTCGTGGAATGTTGGTGAAAGTGATAATATTACTACTACAGGAGGCACAATTTCCGCAACTGTAATGAAAATATCTGCAAATTCTGCAATCTTTGTTGAAGAAGGAAAGATTGTTTCATCAATTATATTAAGTGACATTGCATCAACATGGGAATCAATAATATATCCCACAGATGTCAATTATTTTGGAAATCCTCCCGATGTTGACAATAATTGTCAAATAGAAATAGTAATTTATGGAATTGATGGTACTGGAAATACTGGAGGATATTTCCAAGCAGGAATTTCATCCATGAGAGAAAGTTTATTTTTCGATATTGATGATATGAATTCAAGAAATACGATACTTGCTCATGAATTTGAACATTTAATACATAATTCCAGAGATCCATTTGAATATAGTTGGATAGATGAAGGATCAGCGGATATGGCTGCATTTTTATGCTTTGGAGTTACTGATACTCTAAGTTCCCACGTTAATGAATGGGCAGAAAATTCCAGCATTAGCCTAAGATGGTGGAATGATAGATCTGCTGATTATGGTGCTGGATTTCTATTTATGATGTATTTAGCAGATAA
>JBKEHQ010000058.1:0-7795 GCA_046710875.1 Candidatus Thalassarchaeaceae archaeon | reverse complement strand
CTCCTTCAAATCCTAATGATCTTAGGGCTTTGACATCATTTATTCCTTCGACAAGTATTGGACAATTTGATCCACCTTCAATCCTTGATTTATTTCGTAAAATATTTTTTTTAATGATTTTTGAAGCTTTTTTGAACCGATATGATTGTGTTTCCATATCAAAATATTTACGATTTTTAGACATGGTTGTTAGTTACAAGAAATGTTCTTAATATAAGGTGATTGGATATTGATAATTATAATATTAGTTCCATATTTTTTATTTCACTGTATTTTAGTAGGTAGATTGAATCATTTTAAATCAATGTTGAAGGCAAATAATCATATCATATTTTATTAATAAGATTGATATTATCAAGAACCTGATTACGCGGGATTTATGAATACCTTTCATACCGCAAGGTTAGAGGTCGGTATTTTGGTCGAAAGCTTATTGTTTTACGAATTGTGGAATGAGTATATTTCTTGGTCCCTTTTAATTGGAATATTTACATTTGGATGGTTATTTCATCATTCATTTTGGTACACATCCAAAGAAGGAGAAGATTGGGAAAATCCTGATGAAATAGAAGTCGGGGTATTCCCAAGACATAATGATGACATGACACTGGAAGTTGCATGGACCATATTACCATTTATTCTAATTATATACTTAACATATATATCTTGGGCACCATTAGATGCTGTTTGGACATCTGAAAATGGAGGTAATCATGGATTTGAATGCACTGAAGGACAAAGTTCCAATAATCAAATGGATATGAATACAGGCATAATAACATCAGATTGCTACCATGTTTTGGAAATAACAGCAAAACAATGGGTTTGGAGTTTTGAATGTAATCCAAATGATGATCGTTGGACAGGAGATGTAATTCCGGACAGGGGATTTGAATTAAGTACTAATTTATGTGATGTTGGAACTATATCGATTGAAGGTTATGGAATGCAACCACTTCTGTCTTTGAAGGCAGGAGAAACTTATCTCGCGGTTATGCAATCAGAAGATGTTACTCATGCGCCATGGGTTCAAATTTTGGGAGTGAAGGAAGATGTTCAACCCAGCCACAAAACTACACTTTGGCTCCCAATGATTGAGGCTAGTGAATCTATGATATTATGCACTGAATACTGTGGGGATGCGCATTCAGTGATGTCAGCAGGGCTTTCTGTGCATACCTAAATAGGGGAGATGTGTAAAATGAATAAAACAAAAATACACGCACGTAGTATTATTGTCATGTCTATTTTACTTATGGCTATGGCATTTAGTCCACTTGTAAGTTCATTTCCGACTGGTATTTCCGGAGTAAAGGACTCAGGGTGTAATTGTCATGGAGCCACGACTAGTGAATCAGTAATTCCCACTATTGAGGGATTGCCAGAAGTATACAACTATTCAGAAACTTATGAATTAACTGTTGGATTTACAGGCGGTCCTAGTACTATTGGTAACATAAACCTTGGAGGATTTCATTTATGGGCTAGTGAGGGTGAATTAGCATCCAATGATGCAACTGTTCAAACATATAATCCAAGTGAAGTGGGACACACAGAAATAGGCAATGATCAAACATCTTGGACATTGATTTGGACTGCTCCAGCATCTGACAAGAATATTGAATTTATACTTCATACTAATTCTGTAAATGGTAACGCTGGTGGCGGTGCAGGTAGTTCTGGAGATGAGTGGAATAGGCTAACTGCAAAGGTTAGCGCGCCTATAGAAGTTTTAGAGCAAGCTAATCCCTATGTCGTATTATCAACATTGATAGTAATATCTGCAATATTATTAGTAATTACTGTAACTTATATCTTCTATAGGACAAATCCCGATTCGTTTAATTGGAAAACCTTTGAGCCATGGATTTGTGAGTGGTTGACGAGTACAGACCATAAAAAAGTAGGAACATTATATTTCTTGGCTGGTTTGTTTTTCTTGGGAGTTGGTGGTATAATGGCACTAATGATAAGGATTCAATTGTCTGTTCCTGGAAATGATTTCTTGACTCAAGACCAATATAATCAATTTTTCACATTACATGGAACTACAATGATATTCTTAGCCGCAATGCCTTTGATCAATGGATTTGCTAATTGGATGGTCCCACTACAGATAGGTGCACCGGATTTAGCATTACCTAGAATTAACGCAATGTCATTCTGGCTCCAACCTGTTGGTGCACTGTTAATTTTTACTGGTGTTTTCTCAGGAACTGGGGCGGACACTGGATGGACTGGATATGCGCCTTACATAGTAAGTGAAACGGCTCACGTCGGGACTACAATGTGGGTCGCGGGACAAATTATGTTAGTTGCTTCATCTACACTTACCGGTGTTAATTTCTTAACTACTATTGCAGTAATGAGGGCTCCAGGAATGGGGTGGATGCAAATGCCTCTTTTCACTTGGTCGATATTAGTTGCCAATCTGATGTTGTTCTTATCCATTCCAGCATTTGGAGTAGGATTAGTTCAAGTTTACTTAGATAGGGTCATTGGTACTGCATTTTATGATGCGGGCTCTGGAGGCGATCCATTACTTTGGAGTCATCTTTTCTGGTACTTTGGTCATCCAGAAGTTTACGTAGTAATAGTACCGGCATTCGGAGTAATTTCTGAAGTGATTGCCACCAGTGCAAGAAGAACTGTGTTTGGATATAGGTCAATGGTATATGCCATGGCAGGTATTGGAGTTGTTTCGTTCATAGTTTATGGACATCATATGTTCACTTCAGGAATGAGCCCTACATTGAGATTTGTGACGATGTTAACCACGATGCTGGTTGCCGTCCCCACGGGAATTAAAATATTCAATTGGCTAAAAACTATGCATAGAGGATCATTAGTATACAGAACACATACACTATGGGCACTTGGTTTCTTGGTTACTTTTACACTTGGAGGAATTTCAGGAATGTTTTTCCCATCGATGGCGATGGATTTGCATTTCCATGAGTCTTATTTCGTAGTTGCACACTTCCATTATGTACTTGTAGGCGGAACAGTATTTGGATTCTTTTCTGCCATCTATTATTGGTTCCCAAAGATGACAGGTAGAATGTTAGATGAGCGTTTAGGAGTACTACATTTCCTTACAGCGTTCATAAGTTATAATGGAGTATTTTGGCCAATGCATAGGTTAGGAGTTTGGGGCATGGCAAGAAGACATCACACATACTTCATTTCAACTGAAGAGGCGATGGGTTCGCTGCCTGCAGAAGCTGCTGGATGGAATATGTTCATCTCAGTAAGTGCTTTCTTATTCTTCTTCTCTAATTTCTTACTTATTGCCAATATGATAAAATCAGTAATCCGTGGGAAAAAGGCACCTGCTGATCCATGGGGAGGATGGTCGTTTGAATGGATGACATCATCTCCGCCACCAACCCCTAGTTTTGGCCATTTTAATCATGGAGAATGGATTGATCTTCCTACACTAAAGGATTCAAATGAAGAGCATATAGGAAATGATCCAAGCCCTCTAGTAAAATGGTTCCAAAGTCTAATGGTATTAGATGATGAAAATGAGGAGGTGAATAATTGAGCGGAGATTATCATGGCGATGATGACCATGAGCATCAAAGTGCTTGGGGCCCACATGATTGGAGTCATGGAGCACCACATAATTCATGGGCACCAATAATAATGTCTATTGGAATAGGAATCTTTCTCTATACAGTGGCTTCTGCATATTCTTGGGGAGAAATGGTAGATCCTTCAAGTATACCTTTGATATTCTTAGGACTTGCAATATCATTCTTTGGAATGATTATTTGGTGGAGACAGGATGCTTCATTTGATGGGATATATGAGCCCAGAGCAACAGGAACTCCGTTCCAAAATATTCAAATTAGGAAAGTCGCAATGTGGATGTTCCTAATGTCTGAAATGATGGTTTTTACATCATTATTCAGCACATATATGAGATATAGACTGGGACTTACTCCATGTGTAGAAATATATGAAAGTGGATCGTGGATAGTGAATTCTCAAACTATAGATTCCGGAGAAGCAGTTAACTGCTTTTTACCAGCATCTGAACTAATTGCATCTAGTTGGTTCCATATTGCTCCTGGAGCAATTAATACATTTGCATTAATAATATCCTCTTTTACTATAGTTCAGGCACTTAGATGGGCAAAGAAACCAGTTGGAAGTGTTGATGAGGAAGTCCGTAGAAAGCGTGTTTATCGCTATTTAGGAAGCACTTGGATTTTAGCAATAATATTCCTAACATTGAAGATGGTCGAGTGGTTCGTTGGATTCTATATTCCTGAAATTGGATTTTTAGGACTTCATGAACATAATATTGTTTCATTAGTAAATGAAGGTTATACAATTCACGCAGATCACTATCACCCACACCATGGTTGGGAAGACACTCATCTTGCAGAATTGGCTGCTGCAAATCCTTCTGAATTTGAAGAATATTTTGCAAATATAGCATCTATAGAAGGTGGTTATGTGACCACTGATGCAGTAATGATGGCAGATATCAGAGTTAGTACATCTACGTTCTTTGTGACAACTGGCACTCACGGTGCTCACGTTTTTATTGGAATAATTGGATTGACATACATGACTTGGAAAGCATGGACTGGCGGATATACTCCTCAAAATGCTGTTTCAATTGAGTATTTTGGACTATACTGGCACTTTGTAGACTTAATATGGGTTTTGGTCTTCCCGTTCTTCTATCTTTATTGAGGTGAAAAAAAATGAGTGAACATAAAATATTTGGACAAGATATCTATTGGGCAAATTTCATTGGTTTAATGGTACTAACTGCTATTGAAGTAGTAGCCGTAGGTAGTGAATTTTCTAAAGCAATGACTCTTTTCATATTAGTGGGAATAGCGATTCCTAAATTCATAATGATAGCGGCGATTTTTATGCATTTATGGGGAGATAAAGATTCAAAAATATTAACTTTGACAGCATTATTTCCAACATTTTTCATAATCGTAATGGTATTATTCATTGGTCTTACTCATCCTGAAGCAACTACTGGATTACCTGAGTGGTGTAGACCCGGTTATTACAAACTCTAGCATATAGGTTCATCTCTAATGAGTATCTCGCCGGCACGCTGCCGAGATCGCATAGCCCGGTATTGCGGTGGATTTGAAATCCACTGTCCATTGGACTCGGGGGTTCAAATCCCTCTCTCGGCGCCACATTCATTGATTTGGAATTGACTTGGCTCCTCTTACTGTGATTTGATTTTCAAAATATTTCAAACTTATTGGAGTAGTCATTACAGCTTCACCATCCACATTAACAAATATATCTGGATTGTGACTTTCATTTGTTGGCATATCATTAGAATCTACAGCTTTTAATTCCATACTTAGGGCGTTTTTCATAAATATCTTGTTCCACTTACCTAGATGTTTTCCCTTCTCTAATGGGCCCATAACAAGTAACATTTGAATCTTAGAAAGTCCCCAAGCCGATACTAAAGAGCCATGATTTTGAGTTGGAGCTGCTCCAGGTGCAATGATAAATCCTCCACCAAATGTTTGACATTGGCTCATACAAAATAAACCAGATAAATCTACAACTTCACCAGGATTATCATCAATTTTAATCCATCCTTTCTGAGTTTTCCAACCTAAAATAGCCCTAATACCCAAGAAAGTATATTTTAATTGGCCACGTACACGTTTAAATTTTCCTTCAGTTTTCATACGATTAACTGCGGAAGTTACTCCGCTATCACACTCAAGAAAACTCCATCTTACAATATTATTGGAATTATTTGGATCTCCATTACAAACATGTGGTATAGGAGCTGGAATTAATGGATGTGCTGGAGCTGGTGGACCTTCTACTCTAAATGCCCCTACGTTTCTGTCTACTCCATTTGTCAGTATATCTACTGCTTCTTGCATTTTTAGAAATTTTTTCCCTTTGGGTATTGGAATACCGTGTGCCCTTGCATAGTCATTTCCACTCCCAATTGGAAGAATTCCCATAATTTTTCCTGAACCCCTTAATCCTGAAGCTACCTCATGTACAGTTCCGTCCCCGCCTACTGCTACAACAATTTCATGCTCTGATTCCCTTAGATTGGCTGCTAAATCCATTCCATGTCCAATATATTCAGTATGAAATAAATCTATTTTATATCCTGAATTTTCTAAAGATTGCTCAAATAGAGACCATTGAGTGACTGATAAACCATCACGTGCTTTCGGATTAAGTATACAGGCTATACGCGTCACATTACCTCCAACATTGAGTTTATTCTTGAATGCTATGAATGGGAGATATGATGAATGAGAATCGTTTGGAGAGGTATGAACTTGTATGAATAATGATGAAGAATTCATGCAATATGCAATTGATATAGCCAATAAAGGTAAATTTAGAGTAATGCCTAATCCACTAGTAGGATGTGTACTTGTTAAGAATGAAGAAGTGATTGCTGAAGGTTGGCATGATCACATTGGTGGTTTACATGCTGAACAAATGGCGATTGCTGATGCAGAAGCTCGAGGCATTTCCTTGCAAGGAGCAACGGCATATATTACTCTGGAACCTTGTAATCACTTTGGTAGAACTCCGCCATGTACTGAATCATTATTATGGGCAGGAATAAAAAAAGTAGTTATTGGGGCTTTGGATCCCAATCCTACAGTTAGGGGAGGTGGCTTGGAAGTATTACAAAATGAAGGATTTGATTTCAAAACAGGAATATTAAAAGAGTCTTGTGAAGAACAGATGGGAGCATTCATGCATTGGTGTAGAAATCGTAGACCTCTAGTCACATTGAAGGCTGCAACTGATATAAATGGAAGAATAGATGGAAATAAGGACGTTCCAGCAGAGAGATTTAGTAATGAAGAATCTTTAAATCTAGTTCAAGATTTAAGAGCAGAATCGATGGCAATATTAATTGGAGTTAATACTGCAATAAGGGATAATCCGTCATTAACAGTTAGGGGAAGAGATATTGGCCCCAGGGATAGGCCCATAAGAGTGGTTATCGATCCAAATAATCGAATTTTAAATGATAGTGATTTGATGAATGATGGGCTTGCTCCTACTTTATTGGTACAAATATCAGAATTTGATAAAACTAATGATAAAGAACATGTTGAAAGAGTAGTAATTTCTGAAAATAAAGAAATCGAAATATCAAAAATTTTGGATATGTTAGGAGATAGGAAAATTCAATCACTACTTGTTGAAGGCGGATGTAATACTTGGATGCGCTTTTTAGAATCTGGTTTTGTAGATAAGGCACACTTATGCGTTTCAAATATAGAACTAAGTGGAGAATCTAACGAACTATTTAGGAAAGAGTATTTATTAACTTCCGGATTATCAAAGATCAGAGATATAAAAATTTCAAATGATACTGTATCTTTATGGAAGAAATAAATTTAACATATCTTATAAAATTGTTAGGATTTTCAGAGTTATTTATAATTAAATTAAAAATCAATGTGAAAATTATTTTGGGAAACATATAATAACCCTTTTAAGTGTTTTTTTGGACACTTAGTTTGGAAACAGACCTATATAGTCCCAGTATGGCCGTGAAGACATGAATGACGCACGTATGTACAAAGGTTTGATGTTAACACTAGTAATGTTACTTTCAGCAATCTCGCCAATTTTGAGCCCAGTCTCAGCCGATCATGAGAATGGAACAGGCACTGGAATGAATAATTATGGTCCTCAAATCGATTTATCAATTTGGGATAATAATTCGAGTTCCTGGGATGTAATTTCTCCTTACGAAGAGGTATTTTTAGATATAGGAACCTATCAAATGGAAATA
>JBKEHQ010000057.1:0-7857 GCA_046710875.1 Candidatus Thalassarchaeaceae archaeon | reverse complement strand
ACATGTCCTATTTGCAATTCCTACACATTCAATCCACCCATATTCTCCATGAATTTCACAATCCCAACAATCGGTGGCATAATGAGCCATTTCAGTACTGGAATGTTGTCGAAATCTAATTTTATTTACATTGAGACCTAAATTAATTAGAAACTTCCAAGTATCGTACAAAATTAATGCAACAGTTGGATGTCTAATAATTCCCTTTTCTAAAGCATCACTAAAGGATATCTGACATTTGGTATCGAAATCACCATCTGGATCTGGAATCATACAAATTTTATCAACATATTTTGATAAATCCTCTTTAGGTGGATTTTCTGGGTCTATGAAATATTCTAGCTCTGCCATGTTAAATTCTCTGAGACGAATCATCCCCTGTCTAGGGCTTATTTCATTCCTGTATCCTTTACCAGTTTGAATTGCACCAAATGGTAATTTTTGCCTAAAATGCCGATATAATGAAGGGAAAAGCATGAACATACCTTGAGCAGTTTCTGGCCTCATATATGCTGTCCTCTGATCTTTCATTGCACCAATTCCTGTTTTAAACATCAAATTCATTGGTTTTGATTCGCTCCACTGCAACTCATTGCAGTTAGGGCAATTTATTGAATTGTCATTGATTATTTTATCCATTTCTAATGCAATTATGGATTCACTATTTTCATGTATGTGTTCTATTAAATGGTCAGCTCTAAATGCATTATTACAACTTAAACATTCTATCATTAAATCGTTAAATTCTCCCACATGGCCACTTGCAATTAAAACGGATTCGGGAGTTATTGTAGGAGAATCAACTTCTACTACATTTCCCTTTTCCATCCAATGATTAATCCAACTATTGATGACCTTTCGTTTTATTCTGGCTCCTACTGGGCCATAATCAATAAGTCCTGAAACTCCGCCATATATTTCAAAAGACGGAAGAATAACTCCTCTTCTTCTTAAGATTGATGTTAATCTTTCTAGACGCTGCCCTTCGCTCATGTTACGCTCTAGTGTCTTTAGCCGGAGTCTTTCAAACCATCGTAAAAAAATTATAAATATCCGCATTATCATTGTGTGAATAGATATTTATTTTTCAGGTTTCATTATATATTCAGGTAAATACAGAGAAGCATTCAATTACTGTTACAATTGCCTCAAGCCCGTAAGGTGACAATAAATAATGCCAGTTATTGAATATGTAGACGAGAAAATGGAGACTGATGAACTCCTAGATTGTTTATGTCCACCAGTTAGAAATTGGTTTGTAGATAAATTTCCTGATTTTACGGACCCTCAAAAAACTGCAATACCTAGAATTTTAAATGGCGACCATTTACTACTTTGTTCTCCGACTGGTTCTGGTAAAACTTTAACTGCATTTCTATCCATTATTGATGATTTAATACGTAGATCATTAGATGGATCATTAAAAAATAATGTCCAATGTGTATATATATCTCCGATTAAAGCTTTAGCAAATGATATACAAAAAAATTTAATTGGCCCGCTTACAGAAATTAAAGAAAACTATATGCCGAAAAGAGGAAAAGACATCAAAGTAGGCCTCAGAACTGGCGATACTCCTCAAAAAGAAAGAGAGAGGATGTTAAAACACCCACCCCATATTTTAATCACTACTCCAGAATCTCTTGCTCTTGCTTTAGCATCTAAAAGATTTCGTCCGATACTTAATGATATGAAATGGATGATAATAGATGAAATGCATTCGCTTGTTCCTTCAAAAAGGGGCACTCACTTATCCCTAAGTTTAGCCCTTATGGATTCAGTCATAGAATCAGACGTTCAAAGAATAGGAATCAGTGCTACTATGGAGCCATTAGAGGCCGTTGCAGAATTTTTAGTTGCAAGTGATTCAAGAGAAAGTAAATCAGAGCCTCAGAAAATCTCAATTGTTAAAATTTCTGGATCAAGAGATTTAGATTTAGATATAATTTTGCCAACTCCGCGATTCTCATCTATTCCAATAAAAGAAATATTGGATCGAAATGTGGAAGTCATTAAACAACTAGTTGAAGCTCATACCACAACTCTAGTATTTGTAAATACTAGGAATATGACTGAAACTGTGGTGCAGAAATTAAAAGTTGCTGGATTAAAGGGAGTCGAAGGGCATCATGGCTCTATGGATAAAAATATTAGATTAGATGTTGAACAAAAATTAAAACATGGCCTCCTAAGATGTGTTGTTTCCTCATCAAGCCTGGAAATGGGTATTGATATTGGATCAGTTGATTTTGTTATTCAAGTTGGCTCTCCGGGTTCAATAGCAACTGCATTACAACGAATTGGTCGTGCAGGACATCAAGTTGGAGGTTTACCACGTGCAAGATTTCTGCCAAGTTCCCCTCATGATTTGCTGGAGTTAGTGGCACTTCAAACTGGAATTCTTAGGGGCAATATGGATTTGTTAAAATTTCCAGAAAATTCACTCGATGTTTTGGCTCAATTTATGATCGGGCTGACTATCATCAGAGAATGGGATATTGATGAAGGGTATGATCTAGTGAAAACTTCATGGCCATATAGAAATCTACCTTACGATGACTACATCGAAGTTCTAGATCTTTTAGAAGAAGAAAGACGTATATGGGTAGATTGGGAAGAAAATCGCTTTGGTAAAAGAGGCTATGCCCAAATGATATATTATACCAATATAGGGACCATAGCCCCTGATAATAATTACATGGTATTAACCGGAGATGGAACATTGGTGGGGCAATTATCTTCTTCATTCGTATCAAGTTTAAGGAATGGAGATGTGTTCCTACTAGGTGGCTCGACCTATCGAGTAGCAAGTATCAGGGGTTCGAGAGTAAATGTTACGTCAGCTACTGGATATCGTCCTACGATACCGTCTTGGACAGGGGAAACTGCCAGCAGGACTCATGAATTAAGTCAAGAAGTTTTAGATTTATTGAATATCATCTCTGTTCAATCTAGATTAGGCTTAGATATTAAAATATATTTTAGGGAAGCATTAGGATTAAATAAGCCAGTTGCCAATGCTATTTCTCAGTTTTTAGATGAACATGGCGCCACTACTTTCCAAGTTCCATCTAGTGATAGGATATTAGTTGAACAAGTGGAAGCTCCACTGCCAACTTACGTCATCACCACTTGTAGAGGAAGAGGTTTCAATCTAGCTTTAGGGTATTTATTTGCTGGAATAGCTGCAAAGGATGATATAACAATTCACGAATTATCATTTGATGAAAATGGTTTCATGATAAAACTAAGCCATGAGGTCGAAATAGCCATCATACCATCAGTATTTAGAAGTGATAATAGTGATGAAATTCTTCAAAGATATCTTATGGATTCACAACTATTTGCAAAGCGGTTTAGGGAAATTTCATCAAGGAGTATGTTAAATCCTCGCCGTATAGGTGCAGATGAAGTAAGTCCAAAACAATTCTTACAAAAGGCTGATCAGATATTACATAAACATCGCCAAATGGAGGATTCAGTATTAGTTAGGGAGGCTATGAATGAAATTTTAAATTCAGATTTGGATATGAAACAACTAAGAAAATTCATATCTAGAATGGATAGTGAGGATGTTAGAATTGTGCACCGTAGGGTGAAAATGCCATCGCCTCTAGGGATGACACTTTTCATGTCTTCATTCGAAGATTTATTATCATTAAGAACTCGTGCATATTTAATAAAAGACGTCGATCCAGAAATTCTACGTAGGCTTCTAGGTGCTCGCTCTTTAGCTACAGATTTGGATAAAGCTAAATTAGATGATTATTATCAGTCAAAAGTTGCAAAACCATCTGATCCAGCAAGTTTATTGCGACTTATGGATATGGGGGGAGGACTAGAAAAAACTCTAACTAACCCATTATACGGTGACAAACTAAAGGATATAGAGACTGAAACCATTAGAGGTTGGGTCCATGAACTAGCAGAAAGGGGATTAATTACTAAAATTAGATCTACTGGACACGATAAAATTGACAATAAATGGTTTTCTATGAGAATGGCAGAAGTTCATGGTACTCTGGGATGTTTGGCAGTAGCAGGAGCTGCAGATATGGAAGATCTTAGATCACTTTACACGGGTGGTCTAAATTATGAACTTGCTAATGAATTTACAAAGGGGCAACCTTCCAAATGGAAAAAATCATACCTATCAGACCCTATGGATTGCCTGAGATTAAAATTATTAGATATGCTAGGATCTGAAGGCCCTCAAACTGCTAAAGAATTAAGTGCAAGATTGCCCTTCCCATTTGCACAAGTTGAATCTATTTTACAGGAATTAGAAATTAGAAATCTCGTTTCAATAGGATTTTTTACTCAAACCAATGATGGGGAATTCATACTTAGAGTAGATGAATATAGGATAACAGGAGGTCAAGTAGACGTAGTTGACTATAGGACATTACAAACTCTATTGTTGCAGAAATCTTTCAAATTATATGATGAGCCAAAAGATGCAATTAGATCATTAACAATGGTTCAAAGGCGGGATGAACTGTTACATAGAGTTAAAAATTATAGATTTAGAGATTGGAAGGACATTAAACACGACTCAGATGTATATAATGGCAGACTACTTCATAATCGGGTCGGCTATACTATGGAAGATCAGATACCAATTTTCCTTGGCCTTAGGGGTGAACCTTGGATAGGGCAATTAGAGCAAGAACTTCTAGATAAAATTCCTGCATATGGAATAAGTAGGACTGATTTGTTAGCAGATTATCCTAAAGGTAAAGATAGTTTCCATATTCAAAGAACTATAAAAAGTGCATTGGGCAATCTGGAAAGGCAATTGCTTGTCGCAAAACAATACGTGGCAATACCAAATAGAAAACGTTCACTAGCTATCTTTAGAAAATTACATGGAGTTGTAAAGCCATTACCTTTCGAAGAAGCCTTGGATCAATTAATTAGTCATATAGGCCCAGTTAGGTTACATACACTAAGATTTTTTGTTAGTCAACCAGTTGAAGAATTAGCAGAAGCACTTAGGAATTTAGAAAATTCTAAAAAAATTATCAGAGTTGTCGCACTTCAGCCCGATCCAACAGATTATTATTCTTCATTAGAAGATGCAGAGGTTCTTCTATCACCTTTAGCTGAAGATAGGACTATGAGGATTTTAGCACAATCTGATCCTTTTTGCAGTCGTTTTATTCAAGAAATTAGAATGATGCTTAAACAAGGATGGTATCATCCAGTACTTAAAGGAGTAGATCCGATTGGTAGGATTTTAATGTTCGTTGTAAATGATTATCTAGAAATTAAAGATATAAATATCCCACATTCTTATCTTGATGAATTTAAAGATACATTTTCAGAGTTATTAGAAAATTATAGAGACAGACTCGTTGATGTATCAGTAATTCATGCATTCAATGGAATACCAGTACATGATTGTGATGATAATATTCAAGATTTACTATCCGATTTAGGTTTTACAACAATGGGCGATGGAGAACGATATATTAGGGGCGGAGTCGTCGAGCCAAGAAAAAGAAAAGAAGTTAATAGACTCCTTTTCCATCATCACGCATTACATCAAAAAAGCAGGTGGGAAAATGAGACTATGGCACTTGAGCACATAAATGAATTGAGAGATGACTTTTCTCTAAGGGGAAGGTGTGAAATGTTCCGGGTGGATTTGAAATCTATGGCTGCTGCTCACCAATTACATCAAGGAACTAATTTACGTGGGCACTTAGTGTGGGCAAGATTGACTCATTTTAGGCGCTTATTATCAATACGTAATATCTCGCCAGAAGATGAGGATATGGAAATTCTACAATTCTTTACAGAACATCATGATCCAGATCTTTTTATGGAGAGGAATGCTATGAAACGATCAGAATTTAGAAAATTAATTTCCCCTCTAGTACGTAGTGGCTTTTTAATCCAAGATTATAGAGGGGGATTCAAGACAGTAATTTCATCAATAAAAACTGACTTATGGGAAATTAAAAGAGATTACTTGAGAGAATTGGTCCAGAACTATCCTGTTATTACTCTAAAGCAAGTAGAAAGATTGGCCGGTTCCCCATTTTCTGCAGAAGAAATCAGCGATGTAATGCGAGAATTCGAAGATGATGGTACTCTAATTAAGGGATTCTTAGTAGATGATTTACAAGATATTTGCTGGGGTAGGCAGGATATGTTGGAAGGATTAGGTGGGATTTTGCGTACTCGTGATCTCGTCATACCACCATCAGATCCATTAAATCATTATTTTGGAAGTGTATTGAGGGAAAGATTTGGTTTTGGATCTGCATATATTGTATTCCATAATGAAGAACCAATAGCTGCATTCAAAGCAAATACCCGTGACGGAAAAATAGAAATTACTGACTTTGTAGGGGACTCAAATCTAGAAAAAGAAGCGATTAGAGTAATGAAAGAATTTGCTTGGGAGCATGATATGCCACTTTCTGGAAAGTTATTTGAAAGAATTAGATCCCGATCATGAACTCTTATTTATTCTAACAATTTTAAGTACGGGATCTAATAATTTTAATATATTCTTATGTAGTTCTGGCAATAGGTCAAATAATACCGTTGCCATTAAAAACATAGCAAATAAACTGATGAATTTAGCAGCATAACTATGCGTGAAATCAAACATATTAATGCCCATCAAAGACCAGCTAGGATACGTTTCTGTCAACCAAACTATGCCTACATTTCTAAATACGTTAAGAATAAAAATTGTTGGTATTGCTATTAACAATCCACGAATTCTCCTATTCCATGATACAGAGTCTAATGCTACTATTGCACCTACAAAAACGATCATCGACTGCAATGCGGAACATGCTAGGATGAAAATTATACTTATTGGTGAACCATCTCCGTTTTCCATAGGTACATAAAAACCAGCCTCACCTAATGGTTCTGTCAATATCCATTTATTTCCGCCCCATTCTGAGACTAATTTATCTCCTCCAACATAAGTATCAACTCTCATTGGAGCCGCTTGAAAATTTCCTAAACCAACGTATTCTAGTATTACTTCAGTACTTAATGCCGTAATATGGACAAAAGTCATATTGAATACTGGGATACTATATACTACATAATATGGAATCATAGACCAAACAACACATCCTTTTAGCCATGTTAGAGATTCAGATAATTCACCTTCTAACTTCACTTCCCAAAAAGCAACAATAATTCCTAAAGGTAATGCTGCCGATGTCATTAATATTAGTAATGGATCTGATATTTCAACATAATGTGCTGAATATAGGTAGAAAAAAAGGCCAACCAGAATCCACCCTATTGGTGTAAATTTTTTTATAAATCCTTTACTTTTACTATGGAAATCAATAGCCAAAAGAAATACTCCTAATGCCCCTATTAATAATTGAGTAGTTACATCTGGTATCCCAAAAGACGATGATATCGAATAGATAACAAGTCCCACTGGTTCCTCCATAACCCCTTTCAAGTCATCAATCCGTAAATAGGATGCCCTCTTCGGATAACACGGAGATGCCAATGTCGTTCAATTTTGAAGATTTCACTAAATCATATATTTCCAATTTAATTAGTACTCTAGAAGGCATATCTCAACATGAATTAAAGCAATTATGGATTGCAGTAGAGGATGCTAGAAACAATGGCAAAACTATTCATTTAATTGGAAATGGTGGCAGTGCCGGAACTCCTTCTCATAGCGCGGGAGACTGGTCAAAAGAACTCGCGTTAAAGACAATATCACATATGGACAACGTATCTTCTTTAACCGCATGGGCCAATGATACTGATTATGAAAATATTTTTGTTGGCCAATTATCCACATTTTTACAACAGGGAGATGTTGTTATAGGATATAGTGGTTCAGGAAATTCTTTA